>CANQMC010000015.1 GCA_947624855.1 uncultured Bacilli bacterium
CATTTTTAAACACTCCTATTCAAATTTAATATTATTTTTATTACACCATTCTATGGCAATTTCTTTATACTTTTCATCTCTAAACTTATACCAATTTTCAATTATATCAAAATTAATACATGTATCTTTAAATCTTCTAAAAGCACCACGTCCATTAATGGCAATTTGTAATTGATTGTAAAGCCTAACATCTTCTATAGTTTCTATAAACTCTTCCATCATGCCATATTCATCAATATAATATTTAGTAGGTAGTCCTATGCAATTATCATATATTTCTTCTTTTTCATCTTCACTCATATCTGTATAATCACCTATATAAATAAATTCATTTGTTTTATCATTGTAATAAGCACTGGAATCCATTCCATCATTTACAAATTCTAACATTTCCATAACATCATCTAATTTTACTTTCATTTAACTTCACTCTCTTTCAATTAAACTTCCTTGTATTACAATTATATCATTAATCTCAGTAATTAGCAATCGATTATCGATGTATATGATTATTTATAAAATATTGATTTGGCTTTAATTGTTATACATTAATTATAATTTGACCATTTGGTGATAATTAAGATATAACATTTCTTTACTTATCTAAAAAATTTTTATCAAAAACCGTAGTTAATCCCAAAATCCATTTAACCCAAGAAATAACCGTACTTGTTCTTCTTTCAGCAGTTCCTGTTGAATTAATTTCTTCTCTACTTTCATAAATAACCTTTGCTATTTCTAAAGGATCAAATTTTTGATTTGTTAAATATTGTTCAAGCGCACAATAAAAAGGCTTATGTGATAAAATAATTTCTATAATTGCAAGATTTTTACTTTTATGATTCATTTTCATTATTTTTTTACCCAATTTTGACAATTTATAATTATTATCTTTTATTACCAATCCTAAATATTGTAAAGCAGCTAAATAATAATTAGCTTGTCTAACATCAAATTCATAGATATCGGCAATATCATTTGCTAATAATTCTTGATTATTTAATTCATTTAATAAATCTAAAACTCTATAAAAAGAGTTTGCTTGAGGAAAAGGAATTTTACTATCCTCTTTTACAAATTTAATTTGATTCATAATATTTTGAATATCAACTTTTTCTACAGGATTATATATTTCATCTAAAATATATCTTTTTATTTTTTTCAAATTAATACTATTATAATTATTATCTTCTAAAAATTCATAGATAAAAAAATTAAAAATATTATCATGTTTAATTAACATAATTGGTATTATTTCTTTATTTGTATTTTTTTTCCAAACTTTATATGGATAATATAACTGTCTTATTATAAAATCTTTCATATAATGATTTTTAGCTTCAAATATTACAAATTTACTTATACCTTCATAACTACCATCAATTTCCATCTGTGAATTTTGAACTTTTATATCAAATTTACTACCATCATTTAATGAAATTTGATAATTAAATTCACCAGTACTCATTCGTCCTTGTATAGTTGGAACTAATTTTTCTCCAATAATATCTTCAATCATTCCTGAAATATAAGCAGAATTTAAAGAAATTGCTTCACTTGAAATATTGCTATAATTAATAGTAGAAACATAATTAGGTAAATACTTTGTTTCTACATCTAAATCATTATTTATTTCTACACTTTGATAATTTTGAAATTTTCCAATAATATATGAACCGCGTTTAATTGGTAATATTGCTAAATTATTTTCTGAAAACTTTAATGGCAAATTTTCACTACTATCAAATTTAGTCATTAATCTTGGCTCTCTACCAGATTCTTTAATTTGTTCAGCTGTTATTTCAAAAAAACCATTTTTTTCTATAGATTCAACAATATTATATTTTTCAAATAAATAACTCCATGCTATTTCATTCTTCGAATTTTCCAACAATTAAAACCTCCTCTATTTCACCACGTTTTTGAGCATTGCTATTTATATTACGTCTAGCGTTTACTGTATTAATCTTATAAGATATATATTTAGTTGTATCACTATATAAATCTTCAATAAATTTTGTTTTAGAATTACTAATCATAATATAACATCCACGTTCAATAAGTTCATCACACATTTTTTTCAAACGTTTTTGATCATCTCTTGAAAATCCATTTTTTGTATATCCAACAAAATTAACTTGTTCTTCATATTGATCATAAGGTGGATCTAAATATACAAATGAACCTTTTGGAGCATCAACACATGCATCGTAAAAATCCCCTGATCTAAACTCTATTTCATTTTCATTAAAATATTTACTTATTGCTTTTAACACTGGTTCATTACATATACAAGGATTTTTATATGAACCAAAAGGAGAATTAAATTGTCCAGCACTATTCATTCTAAACAAACCATTATAACACGTTCTATTAAGATAAATTAACCTAGCTGCTCTTTCAACTGGACTCCAATTTTTATATTCATCTGTTCTATCTATTGCTCTTATTTTATAATAACTAGTAGCATCATTTTTTGTCTCATAATATTTTAATTTTTCTAATAATTCATCTAAATTATCTTTTATACACTTATAACAATTAATTAAATCTTCATTAAAATCATTAACTACAGCTTTATGTGGTTGTAAATGAAATAATACTGCTCCACCACCCATAAATGGCTCATAATAGGTAGTATATTTTAGAGGAAAAAACTTTTCCAATTGAGGAATTAATTGTCTTTTTCCACCAGCCCACTTTAAAACTGGTTGTAATAATAAATTCTGCTTTTTCTTCACTTACACCACCTACTTTTACATAACAATTATATCATGCTAAATAAATTAATGAAAGAAAAAACATTAATTTTTATTTGATTAATTAACAAAAAAATTTCATAAACTCATATATATAAAAAATTACTAGTATTTAGTTACTAGTTTTTTAAATATTTATTTTTGGTTTTTAATATTTTATATACAGAATTATTTATTTGTTCTTCTGATATCTTTTTTTCTTTTAAAGATTGTTTTATTAATTCTATTGCTTTTATAGGATCATTAGGCATTAATAAGATATTGGCACCAGCATTTATAGCAAGTTCATATTTTTCTTTATCAGTATAATTATCTAAAGCTTTCATGTTTAAAGCATCTGTTATTATTAAATTATTAAAATTTAAATCTTGTGTTAAAATATTGATCATGGTTTTTGATAAAGAAGCAGGAATATTATTATTAGTTATTTTAGGAACTGCTAAATGACCAACCATGATTGCTTCGGCATTATTTGCTACTTCTTTGAAAGGAATTAAATCACTTTTTAATAATTCTTCTTTTGTTTTATTAACAATTGGTAAAGCTAAGTGAGAATCTGTTTTTGTATTACCATGACCAGGGTAATGCTTAAATACAGGAATAATATTATTATCTTTTAGACCTTGAGCTAAAGATGTTCCTAATTTTGCTACTAAATAAGGATCGCTTCCAAAACTTCGGTTACCAATTACTTTATTATTTGGATTACTATAAACATCTATTACAGGAGCAAAATCCATATTTAAATTAAAATCTTTTAGAATTTTAGCTATTTTAGTACCTGCTTTATATGCTGTTTGTTCATCTTTTATTTCACTCATTGGAGGTATTTTTTCATAAGAATAATCTTTTATGTCTTTAAATCTATCTATTCTTCCTCCTTCTTCATCTATTCCTAAAAACATGGGAATTGTTGCTGAATCTTTAATAGAGTTAATCATAGTTGTTGTTTTTTTATAGGTTGTGATATTTTCACTAAAAAAGATAAATCCTCCTGGTTTTACCGTAGTTAAAATGTTATTTAGTTTTTGGTCAACTTTATCTTTACGATAATCTATTATTAACATTTGTCCTATTTTTTCATCTAATGTTAATTTGGCTACTTGAGTTTCTATTTTATCTTCTGTTATATTATATTTAGTTACTTTAGTAGTAATAAATGCTGTAGATAAAGTTATTAACAAAGTTATAAGTATTTTTCTCATATTTACACCTCTTTTATAGTGTTTGCTGATAGGTTTTAAATATGTAAAAAAACTTGTTTAAGAACAAGTTAATTTGCAGTTAGTTTAATTTTTATATCCATTTCTTTATTATTTCTGATAACGGTTAGTTTCATTTCTTCACCAACTTTGTGTTTATAAAGATAATATCTTAAATATGCAGATGTTGGTATTTCATGACCATCAACTTTGATAATAATATCATTTGTTTTTAAACCAGCTAGAGCTGCTGAGCTTTTACTTTCTATATCGGTTACAATAACACCTTTATTAACATTGGCTTGTTCAATTAAACTATAGTAATTACTATAATAAGCTTTAGCAACATCTTGCATGTAGATACCTAAATATGGTCTTTCTACTTTTTTACCAGCGATTAATTGTTCGGCATAATCAACTGCTGTTTCAATAGGAATAGCAAAGCCCATACCTTCAATTGATGAACTGGCTAGTTTTATAGAAGTAATACCAATAACTTCACCATTGGAATTAGCTAAAGGTCCTCCTGAATTTCCAGAGTTTATAGCAGCGTCTGTTTGAAGAGTATTAACCACCATCGTGGTATTAGCATTATTGTTTTGTAAAGTAACTTCTACTAAACGATCTTTTCCAGATACAATTCCTCTTGTAACACTCCAAGAATAAGCACTGTCAAGAGGGGCTCCAATAGCAAATACAGTATCTCCAAGTTTGGATTTTTCACTTTGGCCAATTTCGGCGATTGATTTAATATATTCTTTTTTGACTGATAGAACTGCTATATCGGAATAAATATCACTGCCAACAACGTTGGTTTTAACTACAGAACCATCAGTAAATGTAACATATACATCATCAGCATTATTTATAACATGATTATTAGTTAAAATATAAGCAGTATTATTTTCAGTTTTATAAACAAAACCAGTTCCTGATGCGTATTCTTGACCTCTAACATAAGTGTTTACAACAACAACGGCATCATAAACTTTAGATACAGCTTCGGCAATGCCTTCATCAGTTATAGTAACATCTTTTTTTAGTTTGGTTTCAACTGTCCCAATTACATTTGGAAAATAATGAAATACACCATACATGGCTAACATGCCAAGGAAGAATACTATAACAATAATAATTCCTGTTTTTAAACTTTGATTTTTTTCTTTCATTTTAATCCATCCTTACTATTTCTTTATAATTTTGAGGGAAACCCATGTGATCTAATACTTTAGTGATTTTTATTGTTCTTAAACGACCACTTAAATAATCAATTTCATAAGATATTTCATTTAACATCATATGGAAATTGTCTTTGGTTAGTAGTCTTTTTAAGATAATAATTAGTGAAAATAAATCATTGATACCATAAATATATTCCCCATTAGTTTTTGGTATGTTTAGTTCCTCATGATATTTGGTAATAGGGATTGTTTTTTGGGTGCGATGATTAAAACAAATGTCTTCATGAGCACAAAGATTACGGTAATTGGCAATAATTGGGAGGTAGATTAATAAACTTTCAATATCAACATTAAAATTTTCGGCTATATCTTTTTGATCTTCTTCTTTTAAGATAGTATATAATTCACCAACAATCCCAAAAGATAAAACTTTGACAACAACCCATAAGGGAATATAACCATAGTTTAGTTGATAATGCTTAGTCGCTGCATGTTGGGCACCATTGTTAATGATTTGTCTTTTAATTTTTTTTATTAAATCATTAACTTGGCGATTTTTCTTTGAATCATTAGTAAAGTTACTGGGATTTAAATATTTCTTTTCTTTAAAACCATATTTACGAGATAAAACATATGAAATAATACTTTTAATATTGTTTTCGATTATTAAAATATTTTTAAATAAAATATTTCTTAATTCTCGATCAAAATAAAATAAAGCATATATTTCTCGAAAATTAGTGCCATCGATAAATTTTTTTTCATGCATCGATTTGTAAAATAAATAACGATAACCATTTAGAAAAAAATAATTTTCACGCAGTAAAATACTTTTAGCATATTCTTCATCATCAATTATTAAATTTTTATTTCTTAAAATGGTAATTTGCTCTTCTAGTGTTTTAAATATTTTCTCCATATTCTCACCTATTTTAATATTATACCACAAAGAACGATTTAATTATAGTCTATTTAAGTGTTTTCTATGTTAATATTTTGTGAAAAATTTGTGAAAGTTGTTATTTTGTGTTATAATATGCACTTAGAGGTGAATTTGTATGCCTGCAACGTATACTCATCATGAATTTACGAAAGATGTGTATAATGAATTAAATGTAAATATTAAAAATAAACTTAATGATTATCAAGATATATTTAATTTATTTGGTAAAAGTTTTGATGTTTTATATTTTGTTAGAGAAAAGTTAGGACATTTTGCTCATAAAAATAATGTTAATTTATATTTTCAAAATATTATTAAATATATTAGAGATAATGAATTAGATAATGATGGAGAAGTACTTGCTTATTTATATGGTTCTATTTGTCATTATGTATTGGATTCTACTATTCATCCTTATATTTTTTATAAATCAGGTAGTTATAATGCTAAAAATAAAAATACTTATAAATATAAAGGTAAACATAATTATTTTGAATACATGATAGATGCAATATATTACCAAAATAAAAATAGAAAACCAATTTATAATGTGGCTTTAAGTAAAGAAATATTTCCTTATGTTAATTTTAATATTAATCTTAAGAAAACAGTTGATTATGCTTTTATGAATACTTTTTGTGTGGCAAATGGGGCTAAAACAATGTTAAAAGGTTATAGAAATTATCGGTTTGTTATGAAACATATTATGGAATCACGTTTGGGAATTAAAAAATTTTTGTATAAATTAATTGATAAAACTAAATTATTAAAAAGATGGGAATTAAGTAACACTTGTTATCATATAAAAGAATTAGATTATTCTGTTCTTAATTTAGAGCATAAGAAATGGTTTTATCCAGTTGATAAAAATACTAATTATCATTATTCAGTTTATGATTTATATGATATAAGTATTTTAAAAGCTAAAAAATTAATTGAATTAATTGAAGATGCTCTTAATAAAGATGATAAAACTATAAATAAAGTTTTAAAAGAAATAGGAGATTTAAATTATTCTACAGGTAAAAGATGGGATAAAAAATATAAAAAACGTGAATATGAATATTAATAATAATTAATTAAAGCATCTTTGATACTTACAGCAATTTTTTGTTGATATTCTTTAGTTGTTAATAATTTAGCTTCTTCATTATTTGATAAAAAACCACATTCAATTAAAACACCAGGTATTGTTAGTTTATTATACATATAGGTTGAATTTGGTATTTTTTTACTTTTTCGATTATTATTTAGACTTTTATTTAAACTATTTTGAAGTGATTTAGCTAATTTTTGATTATCTTTATTATTATAAAATACTTGGATTCCTTTATAAGTAGAATCACTTAAATAATTTAAATGAATTGATAAATATAGATTAGCTTTGCTGTTGTTTATTAATTTAATGCGATTATCAAAGTCGCTTTTTTTTCGCCATCTAACATTAGGTGAACTTAAATCATAATCACCATCACGAGTTAAAATAACTGTAGCTCCTACTTTGGCTAATTCTATTTCTAAATATTTACTTATTTCTAAATTTATTGTGCTTTCATATATATCATTATTTGATGTTCCAGGATCTTTACCTCCATGGCCAGGATCAATAACAATTATTTTACCACTTAAAGGTAAAAGAGCTTTAACTTCTTTGTTGATAAATAAAGAACTTACTAACAATATAGTTATAAAAATAATTTTAATTTTGTTCATGTTACTATTTTATTTTAAGAGTATTATTTTTATGTTATTCTTTTCATATTAAATGTTTATTTAATATTTATTGATAATATTCATAAGCAATATTATGTCTAAAATATATTTTTAAAAATAAATTTATGTCTTAAAGTAGGGTTTTTGAGTATGAAATTTTATTGTTTCTATTAGAAAAATATGCTATAATTATATAGGATATAAATTTATTATATATAACATGGTAGTACTTAATTGGAAATATATAATATTTAGAAGGAGGAAAGCATGTTATATGTAAATCAAACGAGGGGTGATATTTTCAAAGTAATAGGTGCTAACGTGAGATATTATCGAGGATTATATAATATTAATAATCCTAATAATAAATTATCTCAAGCTAAAATAGCTAGTATTTGTAATGTTTCAACTGGTTTAATTGGTTCTTTGGAAACTGGAAAAGTTCAAGGAATTAGTATTCCAGTTTTATGGAATATTTCACAAATATTAGGTGTTAGTATTGAAAAATTTTTTGAAAATAGACCTTCGTAAAAAAAGCAGATATCAATTATTGGTATCTGTTTTTCTAATTATTATTTCATTTTCTTTAGTATATAAGAATTTTTCTTTAGCATATCTTTCAATATATTCTGGATTTTTAAGTTTTTCAACTTCAGCTTTTAAAGCTTCTTCATTATTTAATAAATCTTCATATGAAGTTTGAAGTAAATTAATTTTTTGTTTATTATTCATAATTTTAATCCAATCAGGAAAGATATTAATACACATAAAAGTGATAATAAACAAAAAAGCTATAACAAATAAAGTTAATCTTCTTTTTTCTTTTTTAGTTACTTTCTTTTTCGTTTTTATCACCTCTTTTACTATTTAAAGTATAGCAAATTTGTTTTAATTTTGCAACTAACTGGCGGAACTTGCCATTTTTTTGCAATTTTTTTGTAAAGTTTATGTTAATGATAAAACCTAAGATGATCATAAGTAAAAAATAAAGGTGAAAAGAACCATTGTTTATTTTATATATAATAATTATATAAAGTAGAACAATATTAAACATAAATAACATGGTAGTTAAACTACGATATATAATTTTTTGGTTATTAATTATTTTAGAATTTAATTTAAATAAATAATAAAATATAAAACCATAAAGAAATGAAATTGTTAAAATAATTATTTGGATTTTTGAGGTCATTATTTAAATAGTTTAGATAGTAAACTTTCTTCTTTATTTTTATCTTTATTATCTAAGTAAGAAAAACTATTTATTTTGCCTTTTATTTTGACATGACCATCATGAGTGTCTAGTTTCATAATTTCTAAATTTGTACCTTTAATTAGAATGATTCCCATATTACTTTCTAATAAAAATTCTTCAGCATCAAAACTTGTTATTTTTTTGATTCCTGATAGGGATATTTCTCGGCGGTCAATTAATTTTACTTCGTGATTTCCATACATTACTATTTCTTCTACTTTATCCATATTAATCTCCTTTGTTTAATTATATTCGTTAGTTTTTTTTTTAGAACATTTTTTATTATATTTTAAACTTTATATTGTTATAAATGGGTTTTTTTGATATAATTAATTTAATGAAATTTGAGTTTTAATATATAATAAATGATTTTAACCCAACTAGTTTTAATGAATAATATATATTAAGATAAATATATAAAGTTGGTGAATATTATGAAGTCTAAAAATAATAAATTTAAAAAAATTATTCTTTTAATTAGTTTAATAGTTGCTTTATTTGTGGCTTCTTTTGTAGGCGTTTTTGTTTATTTAAATAGTAAAGATGCTTTTAAGGAACAGAATAATGCTGTTATTTCGGTGGGTATTTTTGATGATGGCTCATATTATATTTCCAAAGCTCCTGATGATATTAAATTTGCAGTAAAAGGAAATGATAAAAATAGTTATAAATTAGTAGATAGTAATAAAAAAGAAGTTAAAAGTAGTATTGTTAATAAAAATGGTAAAAATTATATTGTAGCTGATAAAAAATATAAAGAAGGGGAGACATATTATTTAGAATTAAATAATACAGAATTTAGTGATATAGTATTAAAAGATACTAAAAAAATAGAATTTAAGATTGAAGAAAAAGAAAAAGCTAAATATAAATTAAATAAAAATGTTTATGAAATTAAAAAAGATGATCTTAAAATACAAAAAGATAATAAAATAAAAATTAATAATAATTTAAAAGAAAATGATATTATTTTAGTAAATGATGATGGTAATATTAATAATGCTTATAAAGTAAGTAAAATTGATGGAGATATGGCTACAATAACTACTCCTAAAGTGAATGAAATTTACCAAGATATTGATTTATATAAAGAAGGTAAAGTTAATTTTGATAATATTAAAATTAATGATAAATTAGAAGCAGAAGTAGAAAAGGTTGCTTTAAACTCAAAAGTATTTAAATTTTTAACAGATGTATATGCTGAAGAAGATATTGTTAAACCTAAATTTAATATTAAAGTTAGTGGGGATGACATAACGATTGAAGTAGAGTTTAAATTTAAAGCAAATGGTAAAAGTATATTAGGAATTGAAGCTTTAAAAAAACATGATTTAATTGTTAAAATTTCTTATAAAATATCTGCTCAATATCAGGCTAAAATAGATTTAGGAAATGTTATTAATTTTGATTTAGCTTTAGAAGAATCTTCTAAGATGGATATTAAAATTGTTAATGGAGATGAATATCTAAAAGGTATTGAAGAAATAAGTGATGATGAGTATAGTAAATCTATTCAAGATATAGTTAAAAAATTACAAAATGAAGATTCTGATGTATCATCAAATTCTGTAGATATTGGGGCTTTAGAATTACCAACTTCTATCCCAGGTGTTAATGTTTATTTTGATGTTTATTTTCAATGTCAACTTTCAGTTTTAGTTAATTTAGAAATGGGTGAAGAAGCTAAAAATGTTGAACATGTAGGATTTGTATTAGATGGAAGTGGTTTAAGAGGTTATAAAAATTTAGGTAAAAGTAATAATTCTAATGAATTATCAATTACAGGAAAAGAAGAAATTAAAGTAGGAATTGGTATGGATGTTGGAGTAAGTATTGTTAATAAAGATATAGCTCATGCAGAAATAGGTTTAGAAGTAGGAGCTTATCAAGAAGCATTTTCTACTTATAAAATAAAATATGAATCTTTAAATAATAAAGTAAATAGAGATTTAGTTGCTAAGATTGAACTGGGTATTTATCTTAAATGTAAAGTTGAAGCTAGTATTAATATTTTATTTGTAGAAACAAAATATGAAGCAGATTTAAAAGAAATAAAAGCACCTGTATTTACTTATGGTACTGATGAAATAATCGCGGGTATTAAACCAAAACAAGGAACAGTAGTTATTCAAAATGATAATAAAATTAAAATGCCAGTGATAGAGAAAACTATTTTGAATTTGGATACGGAAAGTACAAGACAAGAAAATTGTGATATTGATTCAATTGAATTTGTTGATAAAGATGGAAATAGTCTTAAAAAAGAAGGAAATTATTTAAATGTTTTAAAAAATGAAGATATGATGATTTACGCAGTTTTAAATAATGGTAATAATACATATAAAGCTGAAATAATGTTACTTAAAAAAGGAAGTACTGTTAATAATAACTCTAATAGTACAACTAATAAAGAAGTTGTTGATAAGGAAATAGAGAGTCTTTCTATTGATACTAAATCAGATGTTATTGAAGCTTATAAAAAGTATATTTTAGATAAAAAATATATAGATGATTATAAAGAATTTTTTCTAAAAGCAGGATATCAAAATAATGCTTTATATGATGTTGGTTATTTAGTTTATGATATAAATAAAGATGGTATACCTGAGCTTATAATTAATGCTAAAGAAAAGAATGGTGATTATGCATCAGGTTGGTTTTATAATAGTATATATACTTATAGTAATAATTCGGTTTTAAAAATTAATGTTATTTATAATTATGGAGGAATTAGATATGATGCTAATACTAAAGAAATTGTTTACAGTGTCGTAAAACCAACTTCAGTAACTGGAGGTTATGATTTTTATAAGTTACAAAATAATAAATTGGTATTTAGTAAAGGGGTGAGTCATGATCGAGGAGCATTTATTGATGGAAAATATGCTTATGATAAGTATTATTATGTAGATGAAAAAGGTAAAATTAAAGAAATAACTAAATCACAAGAAGATGCTTATTATAAAAATGTTAATAATTTTTCTTATTATGATATAAATAGTGTTAAGTAAGGAGAGGATAATAATGAGTAAAAATGAAAAAAAAGAAAATAAAAAAGGAAAAGGTTTAAAAGTTTTAATACTGGTAATTTTAGTTTTAGCTGTTATAGGAGTTGGAGGTTATTTTGGTGTTAAATATTATTTAGATAATAAATCAATTAGTACAGATTGGGGAGAAACTTATTATAATTTTATAAAAGAAGCTAGAGAAGAAAATAATAAAGTTGAAATAGAAGATAATTCTAAAATACAATTTATTCAAGTTACTAAAGTAGAAAAACCAATCATGGTTGTTAATTATGAAAAAGAAGAACAAGAAAATGTAGATTTATATTATATAAATAAAGGTGAAGTTAGTAATGTTATTAATTTAGGTAATGTAGATGTAGATATGCTTTATAATATGGAAGATAAAAAATATGATTGGTATGTTCATGAAAAAACGGAAGAAGAAGATAAATATATACCAGTTGGTAATAAAATAGATGATACTTCAACTGAAAAAGAATATACTTTTAAAAATGATGGGGAAATTTCGGTTGATACAGTAAGTGGTGATAAACTTACAATGTCAGAGTTTGATTCAGTATTTGTTGATCCAGAAATAGAAACAAATGAAGTAGAATATAGTGATGATTTATCTATTCAAGATTTTAAAGATAATTTTCAAAATGTAGTAGATCAATATAAAGATAATGATGATATGATAACTAATGAAGTAAAAGAAGAAGTTTTAGAAAAAGAAACAGAAATTAATACTAAAAAAGATGAAATGAAGAAAGCTGAAGAAGAAGTTAAAAAGAAACAAGAAGAAGAAAAGCAAAAAGCATTGGAAGAAGCTAAAAAAGGATATAAAGTTGGTAATTATCGAATTAAATATGGAACTTATAAATTTAATATCCAATATTATGAAGATCAATTTAGTGCCAATGATGAAGTATTAACATTAAGAACGGATGGAACTTGTCATTATAAAGCATCTAAAAAAGTTACTTTTGAGTCTAGTATAGATACAGAATGTACATTTAAAGCTGATAAAATTTTAAATTCTTTTGAATATCAAGATGGAATAAAAATTATTTCAAATGGTAAAACAGTAGCAGCATTTTTAGTTTATCAAAATAATCGTTTAAGTGATCAATGGCATGAATTAAAATTTATTGATTAATGGAGACTTAGTCTCTTTTTAATTTAAAAAAAATGATATGTTTTAGCATACCATTTTAATTTTTGTGCATTTAGGCTTTTTTATATTCATCTAAAATTGCATCTTCAAACATTTTTCGTACATCGGGATTAATTGGATGAGCTATATCTCTATATCCACCAGTAGCAGTTTTTCTACTTGGCATAGCGATAAATAATCCATTATCACCTTCGATAATTCTAATATCATGAACTGCAAAAGAGTCATCTATTAGGATAGAGGCTATTCCTTTCATTCTTGAACCTTCTTTTTCAATTTTGCGAACGCTTACTGATGTAATTTGCATAAAATTCTTTCCCTTCTAAGTTAATTTTACAATTAAGCTACTTATATTGTATAGCAAAATTTGGTAAATAGCAAGTAGTTACTTAAATTTTATTTTAATATCGCCAGTTATTATATCTCGATAACTAAAACTTTTTTCATTTATATTATCATAAATAGTAAATATATTAGGATATATATTTTTGATTATTCCTTCATAAAAATTTATTTTATTACGCATTCCATAAACTGTTATTTCTACTGGACGATTAATATTTTGTTCTATTTTTTCTTTAATTAAATTTATATTCAAAATTCCTCCTATCTAGGGTAGCCCACATACATTAAACCATTACATTTAATACCACCCATGCCATCATGGCCATATTTAGTTTTGTTTAATAATTCAATTAAATTTATTTCTTTATTGCGTTCAGTTAGAGCTAAAGTACTAGCGATTATTGCAGGATCTAAAGCATGAATATTAGTTCTTTTGGGACTTGAGGCAAAGTTTGCTCCAGCTTTTATAAGTTCTTCATAATTACTTTGACAAGCACCTGCGATTATTATTAATTTGTCATGTGATTTTTCATATTTACGAGCGGCTTTTACGGCTTTAATAAAATTAGCTGTGTTACGATAGTTATCAAGATTATTTATATCCCCATTTTTAGCATAATAAGCATCATGACCAGTAATAATAATTATGTCTGGTTTATATTCTTTTAAAAGTGGTAATATTGCTTCATATACATGATTTTCATTTATTCTTTTACCTATAGCGTATACACCAGCATTTTTATAATAGTTTAAACATTTTTTTAAATAATCTTGATCACCATCTATATGTAAAATTTTAGCTGGTAAGTAAAAATAATCATTGCGATCTAAATTGGTTTCTGATGTTTCTTCTGTTTCTTTAATTTCTTTAGTATATTTTTCTAAATCATTTAAAGGGGCATCAGCATATAATCTTACTTCTAAACCTTTTAAATAATAAATGTCATTTTTGATGTTAGTTATTTTAAAAATAGTATCATGGTTATAACTTATTCTGGTTACTAAATCACCACGTTTTAGCTCCATATAATCACCATTTAAGTATATGTTTAGTTTTTTAAAATATGAAAAGAGATAACTTAAATAAAAAAAAGAATTGCTCTTACTTAAATGGCAATTCTTAAAATTATTAACTATTTATTTTTTAATATAATTTATTATTTTTCTTTGTATATCTATTAATTATTATTCCAATAACTATTAAACTAGAAATAATAATTAATGGTAATTTATTACCTGTTTGAGGGTTATCAACATTATTATTTTCATTAATATTTTCATTAGTATTTTTATCAACTGATGTATTATTGTTAATATTTTCTTTATCATCTATTGTTGTATTTGCTAGGGTGGTAAATGTTATATCATAATTATGACTATGATCACATGCATTTTCATAGTTATAAATATATTTTGTGTTAGGTTTTAAATTACTAAACTTTATATTATATATATCTAAATCATTACTTGCTTTTTTAATTTCTACATCATTAACTTTATTACCTTCTTTATCTATTATTGTCATATTACTACTAGTACACATGATTGAGTTTGGTCCCTCAACGTGTAAATTATAATATACTAAATTTGCAGTAGTTTCAGTGATATTTTCTATCTCAAATAATTTTTTATTAAGTCTAAATTGGGCATGCCAATATAAAATATCATTTTTATTAGTAAATTCATAGTCATCAGTTCCAGCATTAATTACACATAAACCAAGTTTATTATCACAAAATTTAGTTTTACTTAGAGAATATTCACTAAATTTATTATTAGTTAATTTATTTAATATATCTATTAATTTTTTAAACCATTTTTCTTCTGTTTTAATTAGTTGCGTAATGTTTTTATCATTTTCATTAGGTAAATAACCATCATCTTTTCTAAGTTTATTTCCACCTGATTTATATGTTATTATAACATCACCGTAAAGTTCAGTTATAAATTTTTCAGGATTAAAATAAGTTTCACTTGAACTATTATCTTTAAAAGTATATTTTATAGATATTTTATTATTTTCATAATTTACTTCACTGTTATAAATATCATCTGTTATTTCACTTTCAACTAATTTTAATTCATTATATATATCTTCTAAAGTGATGTCTTTAGCTTGAACAACATTTATAAATCCAAAACAAAATATCACAGTAACAAAAAATTTTAATAACCTCATAACTATTATCACCTATTATATTAATATCATATATTTCTTTTTTTGTCAATTGATGATAAATAAAAG
>CANQMC010000016.1 GCA_947624855.1 uncultured Bacilli bacterium
TTAATTAAAATGCCTATTGATTTAAATGTTGCTTATGCTGAATACATTAATCAGTCATAATGTTTAACACAACTTAATAAAAAAAAGAAGCTGTCCCCTGAAGGCAGCTTCCAAAAGAATAAAAAGGGGTTGACTAGTGTGATACTAGTACCAATTCGCCTTGTTAAGTGAATTGGTGATTGTTATATTAAACGATAAAGTGCTTTTTGTCAATATTTTTTTGAAAAAAAGTTTAAAATTTTTTTTAATTGGATTTACAAAGATAATTTAGTTTGTTAAAATTAATATGGTAGGTGACTAGAATGATCCTAAAAAAGCCATATGCTTTTCTTATTAAACACTTTAGAATTATTCATTTAATATTATTAATACCAATGATTTATATTACTATTAAAATTGGTAATATTGCTAATTTTTTTAATTCTTATGTTAAAAATGGTTACAGTGCCATAAATGTAATGTTATCAGAATTAGTTGGCAATTATTTAAATATATTTATGTTTTTAGGAATTATCTTAATATTAGCAACTTTAATAATTATAACTTTTATCTTGCAAAAAAAAGATAAACCAACTCGTTTTTATAAAATAAGTATTATTTATTATTTATTAATTTTTATCATGTTAATTGCTAGTTTTAGCATCTTTAATATGATTCAAAATGATACTATAGATGCCGTAATGACAAGATTAGTCCGAGATTTAAGTTTTTTAATTTTTTATAGCCAGTTTATTTTTATAATTTACACTTTTATAAGAGGAATAGGTTTTAATATTCGTAAATTTAATTTCCAAAGTGATTTAGAAGATTTAGAAATTAGCAGTGAAGATAGTGAAGAATTTGAATTTATGGTAGGAATAGATACATATAAAACCAAAAGAACAATTCATCGCTTTTTTAGAGAATTAAAATATTATTACAAAGAAAATAAATTTATTTTTACAATAATCATAGTAATATTAGTAATAATTATTGCCTCAAGTTTATATATGAATAGAGAAGTAAATCATGTATATAAAGAAAATGACACTATAAGTTTCAATTATTTTAATTTTAAAGTAAACAAATCTTATTTAACCACAAAAACATTAAGCGGACAAACATTAAATAAAGATAAAGCTTATTTAGTTTTACAAATTAATTTAATTAATAATTTTTATGAAGATAAAGAATTTAATTATAATAATATTCAATTATTAGTTAATAAAAAATTAGTTAAGCCTAATATTTCTCTAGGTAATTATTTTACAGACTTTGGTTATCCTTTCAGTGGTACTTTCGTAACCGCCAACAGTGATAATAGTTATATATTTGTTTATGAAATAGATAAATATTTAATAAATTCTAATTTTAAAATTGTAACCTTTAATCAAGTAACAGATACTAAAGGAAAATATATAAATATTAAACCAACAAAATTAAATGATAATATCACAAACAACAATGTCAATATGAATAGTAATATAAATTTATCTGGAAATTTAGGTAAAAGTTCAATAAATATTAAAGATTATGAAATAACTAGTCATTTTGAATATACCTATAAATATTGTGTTACATCAAATAACTGTTTTGATTCCAAGGCTAATATTCCCATGGATTTTTCTAAAAATGTTTTATTAGTATTAGATTTTGATTTAGCTTTAGATGATGAATCTTCTTATATGTATTATAAAAAAGATTATAAAAAGTTTTTTGAAGATTTTTTACAAATAAAATATACAGTTAATGGAGTAGATTATTATGAAGCTGTATCTTCTGTAAATCCTAATAATTATAATGATAAGTTTGTAACAGAAATATCGAAAAAAATAAATTTAGCCGATAAGATTGAAGCAATAATTACAATTAGAAATGTTGCCTATCATATTAAACTAAAATAGCTAATATTACTTGCAAAAGAATTAAAGATAAAGTATAATTAAATATAGAGTAGGAGGTATTTATGAGAAAAATCATAGCAAGTTTAGATATTGGTAGTAATACCATTAAACTTATTATTGGCGAATTTATAAAAAATTCTTTAAATATTCTTTGTGTTTCTGAACTTCCTACTAAAGGTGTAAAAAAAGGATTAATAACAAATAAAGAAGAATTAATACCAGTTTTAAAAGAAACATTTCACATAGCCGAAGAAACACTTGGAGTACCCGTTAAAGAAGTAATATTAAGTATTCCTGGATATTATACAGAAGCTATTATGTCAGAAGGTAGTAGTACAATAACTAATGAAGATCATGTCATAACTCATCAAGACTTAATTAGAGCCATGCATGCTGCTAGCTATAACAAAATCAATGAAGATACTGAATTAGTTAGTATCATTCCTACAAGATATAAAGTTAATGAAGAAATAACTAATAATCCTATCAATATGATAGGGGATAAATTATCATTAAAAGCTGTTTTAATTACAGCTCCTAAAAATAATATCAATAAATTTATCAAAATATTAGAAGATATTGGTATTAAAACAGTAGATGTTGTTACATCATCTCTTGGTGATTTTGCTGCATGTGCTAATAGAGAAATGTATTCAAGTATTGGAGCAGTAGTAAATATTGGTGCCGACACTACTACCGTAGCTATTTTTAATAAAGGAATTCTTACTAAAGCCGAAGTTATTGAATTAGGAGGCTTAAGTATTGATAATGATATTGCTTATATTTATAAAATAACCAAAAAAGATGCTCATGAAATAAAAGAAAATATTGGCTTAGCAACCTCTAATTTAGCATCACCAGAAGAAAAAGTAACTTTAACTGATCGCCTTGGTGAAAATGTTGTTATAAATCAAAAAGATTTAAGTGAAATAATCGAAAGCAGATTAGAAGAAATATTAGAATTAGTTAAAAAGCAAATAAATTTATTAACCAAAAAAGATATTGCCTATATTTTATTTACTGGAGGTACTACGGAAATAGGAGATTTTAATATTTTGCTTGATAAAGTCTTTACTAAAACGCATATTCTTGGTAAAATAGATACTGTAGGAGTTAGAAATAACAAATATAGTTCCGGAGTTGGAATTATAAAATACTACAATGGAAGACTAAAATTAAAAAATAAAGAATATTCAGTCTTTGACTTAAATGATTTAGAAATTTTAAGTGGAGCTCACAAGAAAGTTAATATTGATGAAAATTCCATATTAGGTAAATTGTTTGGATATTTTTTTGATAGTTAAGGAGAGTGCATATGAACGGATTACAAATGGATCAAATAGCTAAGATCAAAGTTATCGGAGTAGGTGGCGGCGGAAACAACGCTGTAAACCGAATGATTGAAGAAGGTGTAAAAGGGGTAGAATTTATTGTTGTAAACACCGATTTACAAGTTCTAAATGCTTCACATTGTGAAAACAAAATACAAATTGGGGCTACTATAACTGAAGGTTTAGGTGCGGGGGCTAATCCTGAAATAGGTCGAGCTGCAGCTATTGAATCTAAAGTTGATTTAGAAGATGCTATTAAAGGTGCTGATATGGTTTTCATAGCGTGCGGAATGGGAGGAGGAACCGGAACTGGCGCTGCTCCTGTTATTGCTGAAATTGCTCAAGAATCAGGTGCTTTAACCGTAGGTATTGTTACTAAACCTTTCCGCTTTGAAGGCAAAAGACGTATGGAAAATGCTTTACTTGGTTTAGAAGAATTAAAGAAAAATGTTGATACTTTAATTGTTATTCCCAATGATAAATTACGAGATATAATTGATCGTAACACTTCATTTAAAGATGCTTTTAAAGAAGTTGACAATGTTTTACATCGTGGAGTTCAATCAATATCTGATTTAATCGCGGTTACTGGAATAATCAACTTAGACTTTGCCGATGTTAAAACAGTTATGCAAAAAAGTGGAACTGCCATCATTGGAATTGGTTGTAATGCTGGTGAAAATAGAGCCATTGAAGCTGCTCGTCAAGCTGTAGCTAATTCATTACTTGAAGCTACCATTGAAGGAGCAACTAATGCTATAGTCAATGTAACAGGAGGATCAAATTTAACTTTATTTGAAATAGAGGATGCTGTTGAAACAGTCAGAGCGGCCGCTAATAATGATGTTAATATTATCTTTGGGGCAATTCAAAATGATAATTTAACTGATGAAGTTATCGTAACAGTTATTGCTACTGGTTTTGAAAATGAAGCAGAAACCGAAGAAATGTTATTTTCAAACGACATGAATATGCCTAAAAGAAGACAAGTTGAACCTGAAACAGATAATGAATTTGACATTCCTCCATTTCTAAGAAATAATCAAGATCGATTTTAAGAACTTTAATTAGTTCTTTTTTATAGTACCTGAGGTGATTAAAATTATTAATGATTCTATTTTTCAAATAACCAATTTTATTTTCATAAATAAAGAATTTAATGAATTAACCAAATATGATTTAGTAATAGTATTAGGTAGTAATTATTCTAAAGAAATAGCTTTAGAAATTCAAAAATTATATGAAAATAAAAAAATAAATAATGAAACTTTAATAATTATATCTGGTAAAAAAGGTTTATTAAATAAGAATAATAAACATTCTGAAGCCGAAATAATCGCCAGTATTCTAAAAAAGTTAGGTTTAGAATTAAATATTATTTTAGAGAAAAAAGCTAAAAACATAAAAGAAAATTTAGTAAATAGTAAAGCCATTATTAAATCATTTAATAAATATAATCGTCTTTTAATAATAGGTAAATCATATGTAGCCAGAAGAGTAATCATGTGTGCAGATCATTTAAAATATCCTTTATCAAAAATTGATTATGATGGAATAGAAAAAGATATAAAAAAAGATGATTGGTTTAAAACCAAAAAAAGTCGTAATCGTGTCCTAGCGGAATTATCTCGCATTGAAAAATATGTTAAAAAAGGAGATATTAAATTATGAAAATATTAGTAATACCTACTTGGTATCCAAATGGTATAGATAAACTAATGGGTATTTATCATAAAGAATTTTGTGAAGCATTAAGTAAAATAGATAATATTAAAGTAGATATGTTATATATAGATCTACAAAGAATAAAAGAACCATTTAAATATTTATTTATGAACAAAAAAGAAATAATTTCTGAAAAAGGCTATAAAGTTTATATAAAAAAAATGTTAGATATAAAAAAAATAAATTATAAATTACAAATTAATATTTATACTAAAAAATTAGAAGAATTATATTTAGAATATTTAAAAACAAATGAACCTCCAGATATTATTCATGCTGAAGTAACTATTCCAGCTGGTTATGCTGCTTGTAAACTTGGTAAAAAATATAATATACCTGTCCTCGTAACTGAACATGCTAGTTTTTTCAAAAGTTTTTTTGAAGGTAAAAATAAAGAATATGGTTCTTATGTTTTAGCTAATTCTACATTTACCACTGTTAGTAATTATATGGCCAAATATATGGAAAATTTAACTTCAAATGTTAAAGTATTACCAAACTTAATAGATACTAATATATTTAAAAAAGAACGAAATAAAATTACAAGTTTAAGATTAGTTACAGTATCAGCTTTTCGTCAAGGTAAAAATATTGAAAACATATTAGAAGCATTAAAAATATTAACCAAAGATTATTCCGATGTTAAATTAACTATAGTTGGTGATGGTTATTTAGAAAAAAATTATAAAAATAAATGTCATGAATTAAATTTAGATCAATATGTAACTTTTACTGGTCGTAAAACCAAAGCCGAAATAGCGGATATTTTAAATCAAAATAATATATTTGTTATTAGTAGTATTAAAGAAACTTTTTGCATTCCTGGATTAGAAGCCTTAGCAAGTGGTATACCTGTAGTGGCCACTAAATGTTTAGGACCTGAAGAATATTTAGATAAAACATGTGGTGAGTTAGTACCTATAAATGATCCAATTGCTTTAGCAAAAGCCATAAAAAAAGTATATCAAAATCTTGATAAATATGATATAGACCATTTAAGAAGTATTGCTGATAAATATTCGGCAAATGCTGTAACTTCAAAAGCTATAAAAATTTATAAAAAATTAAATAAGGGTAGATAAAAGCCCATTTTTTTTGTATAATATAAATTAAGGTGACGAATATGATATATTTAGATTACAGTGCAACAACTCCAATAGGATTTGAAGTATTAGATACTTATAATAGAACAAGTAAAGATTTTTTTGGTAATCCCAATTCCTTACATGAATTAGGAACTAAAGCTAGAAATTTAATGAACAGTGCCACCAAACAAATAGCCGAAATATTTAATATTCAAGATACAGAAATTACATATACCAATGGTGCTACTGCCTCTAATAATTTAGCTTTAATAGGTATTGCCATGAAATATCATCAAAAAGGTAAACATATAATTGTATCCAAATTAGAACATCCTAGCATTTATGCAATATGTGATTATTTAAGTTCCATTGGCTTTGAAATTAGTTATGTTAATAATGATCATGAAGGATTAATTGATTTTGATGATTTAAAAAATTTAATAAGAGAAGATACTATTTTAGTAAGTATTTGTGCTGTCAACAGTGAAACTGGAGTTCGTCAACCCTTAAAAATGATTCGTCAAATTATCAAAAAAGAAAATCCTAATACCATAATTCATTCAGATATGACTCAAGGTGTAGGTAAAGTAAGTGTAAATTTACATGATGTAGATTTAGCTACATTTACATCACATAAAATATATGGACCCAAAGGTATAGGTTTATTATATAAAAATAATAATATAAATATTACTCCAATTTTATATGGTTCTGGCAAAAGTAATATTTTAAATCCTGGAACACCTCCAGTTCCCTTAATCGTAGCCTTTTCCAAAGCTCTTAGATTAGCTACAGTTGATTTAGAAAAGAGAGAAAGATTTGTTGAAAGATTAAATCAAAAAATAGTAGATGCTTTAAGTAAATATGAAGGAGTAATGATAAATAAAACCAAATATTCTATACCTCATATTTTAAATATAAGTTTACGAAATATAAAATCTGAAACATTTTTACATGCTTTAGAAGAATATGAAGTATATTTAAGTACTAATACAGCTTGTTCTAGTGGTAATACTTCTACCAGTATAATGGCTATTTATGATGACAAAGTAAGAGCAAGTTCAACCTTAAGAATAAGTTTATCTCATTTAACAACAACTGATGAAATAAATAAATTTATTAATTATTTTGATCAAATATATCGTAAATTAAGTGGTTTACATAATACTAATGAATAATTTAATATCTTTACAATTAATGTATCATTTAGTATAATACTTTTGTGATTTATATGGAAAAAGTTATTTTAATTAAATATGGTGAATTATCCACCAAAAAAGCAAATATTAATTATTTTTTAGCCAAATTAAAAGATAACATATTAATAGCTTTAAAAGATTACGATGTTAAAATAGAATATGATTTAGGAAGAATGTTTATTCATACTAATGATTTTTCTAATGTCTTAAAAGTTATTCAAAATATTTTTGGTATTCATGAATTTTGTATTGCTTATTTAATAAAAAGTATTGAATTTAAAGAAGTAACCAAAAATATAATTAATTTATTAAAAGAAACAACCTTTAAAACATTTAAAGTCGAAACCAAAAGAAGTAATAAAAAAATAAATAATACCAGTGTAGAACTAAGTAAAATGCTTGGTGGAGAAATTCTTAAAAACATTCCTAATCTTAAAGTAGATGTAAACAATCCTGATTTACTTTTAAATGTTGAATATCGTTTAAATAATACCTTAATATATTATGAAACATTACCTGGTTTAGGAGGTTATCCTGTAGGTACTTTAGGTAAAGGTCTTCTTATGTTAAGTGGAGGTATTGATTCACCTGTTGCCGGTTATCTTGCCATTAAAAGAGGAGTAAAACTAGAAGCCATTTATTTTGAAAGTCCTCCTCACACTAGTAATGAAGCTAAAAATAAAGTATTTAAATTATCTCGAAAATTAGCCTTATATAATAATGATATAAATGTTCATATTATTAATTTTACTGCAATTCAAGAAGCTATATATAAAAATATTCCTCATGAATATTTAATTACAATTATGAGACGAATGATGTATCGAATAAGTGCTATAATAGCTAATCGTCGTAATTGTAAAGTTTTAATTAACGGTGAATCTATAGGGCAAGTAGCTAGTCAAACATTAACAAGTATGAGTGCCATAAATGAAGCAGTTAAAATACCTGTTATTAGACCTGTAGCGTGTTTTGATAAATTAGAAATAATTGAAATAGCTAAACAAATAGATACTTATGAAACAAGTATTTTACCATATGAAGATTGTTGTACAATTTTTGTTCCTAAACATCCAGTAATTAATCCTGATTTAAAAAAATGTTTAGAATATGAAAAATTAATACCATATGAAGAATTAATATATAACGCTATAAAAAATCATGAAATAATCAAAATAACTAAAGAAGAAATAAATGAATATTCTGATTTATTATAAATAAATAAAACTTATATATTCTTTATAATCATTAACTAACTCTTCAATAAAAATTGAAGGGTTTTTCTTTGGAACATATAAATAACAATAATTTTTAGTTCTAGTTAAAGCCACATAAAAAAGTCTTCTTTCTTCTTCAAAAGGATATATATCTTTATAAATTAAAACATATTTTAAAATATAATTATCTTCTATTTTAGAAGGTAAAGAATTAACTTCATTAGTTAAATTAATAACTAATATATTATCTTCTTCTAATCCTTTTGCTTTATGAATAGTTTTATAATAAATATTTTTATTTAAAATTTTTAAAGTATCATTTATAATTTCATCTTTATTAACACAATCATAAATATCTTTATTATTTCTTCCTAAAATCATTAAATTATCACTATTAATATAATTTAAAGCTTTATGAAAATCATTTTTAAGATCATTATAATACATAATAACAATTGGTTTATTAATTCTTTTTTGTGATTTTAAATTTTTATATATTTGTCTTTTATTTTTCATCACAAAAGAACCAGCTACATTAATTAATTCCTGGCTATTGCGGTAAGTATTAGTTAAATATAATTTTTTAACTGGTCTAAAATTATGAGGAAAATCTAAAAAATTATTTAAATCGCAACCTGAAAAACGATAAATAGACTGAAAATCATCACCAACTACTGTTATAAAAGCTTTAGTTTTAATAATTATTTCTTTAACTAAATTTTCTCTAACTTTTGAAGTATCTTGATATTCATCAATAATTATATATTTATAATTTTTATTAATTCCTTTTTCTTTAACTATTTTAGTGGCCATATAAATCATATCATCAAAATCAATTAATCCTTGACTTTGTTTTTCAATAATATACATTTGATATATTTTTTTAATTATTTTTAAATAATTTCGATCTTTTCTTTTAGCTTTTTTTATTATTTTATCAAAATATTCTATTTCATAATAATTGGCAATAAAAAGACTAATAAATCTAATTATATTTTTTTTATATTCTTTAAATTCATTAGTATAAATATAATTATTATTTAAAAAATATTTTTTAAAATAAGCTTCATTATCTAAACTATCTAATATTTCATTAACTAAATATTCAAGTAAATTATCTTGAGCTATTTGATATTTAATATGATTATTTTTTAAAATTTCTAAAGATATTTTATGAAAAGTATAAACTTTATTATCTAAATTTAATTCTTTTTTAATTTTCTTTTCTAAACTTAAAGCAGCATTATTAGTAAAAGTAATACAAAGAATATCTTTTAGATCTATATTTTTATTTTTAACTAAATATTTAATTTTACCAACCATTGTTAAACTTTTTCCTGAACCTGCTCCTGCAATAATAATTGTATTTTTATTATTAACTAAAGCTGCTTTAGTTTGTTCTTTATCTAAAGTATTACCTAAAACATTTATTTCCATATAACTCCTTTTAAGTTACATAAAAACCTCTATTTATATTTTAACTAAAAATTTAAAATTTGCCAAGTCAAAAAGTTCGACATTATTTGCATAGTAATAATTAAATTTATATTGATTTATTTTAAAAAATCCTTTAAAATATTTAGTAAGGTGATAAAAGTGAAAAGAATAATTAAATTAGGTTTTATAATAATTTCAATCTTTATTTTAACAGGTTGTTTTAAAGAAGATAAATTAACAAATGATAATGTATATACTACTATTTATCCTATAGAATATTTAACTGAATTTTTATATGGTGAAACTAAAAGTGTATCTAGTATTTATCCTAAAGGTGCTAATGTTTTAAATTATGAACTAACCGCCAAACAAAAAGAAAATTATGAAAAAGGGGCTTTATTTGTTTACAATGGCCTTACAAATGAAAAAGAATTAGCTCGAGAATTTTTAAATGAAAATAAAAATTTATTATTAATTGATGTTTCTTATGGCTTAAGTTTTAAAAATACTATTGAAGAATTATGGTTATCTCCCAATAATTATTTAATGTTAGCTAAAAATATCAAAAATAATTTAATTGATTATACGACAAGTAAAATAGCAAGTGAAACTATAGAAACTAAATATAATGAATTAAAAGAAAAATTATCTTATATGGATGCCGATTTAAGAAATATTGCTTCTTTAGCTAGTAAAGAGGGGAATAATACTTTAATCGTATCTTCTAATAAACTTAATTTTTTAAGCAATTATGGCTTTGAAATAATTGATTTAACCAATAAAAATATAACTAAATCTACTATAAAAAGTAATTTTAAAAAAGGAAAATATAAAGATATATACTTATGTGATATTGATACTAAAAATGATTTAATAAAAGAATTAGAAAAAAATTATGATGCTAATATTATAAGTGTTAATACTATGTATACTTTAAATGATAAACAAACTTCTAATGGTGAAAACTACGAAACAATAATGAATGAATTTATTGAAAATATTAGAAGTACAACTTTAAGTTAATTAAACAGGAGGAAAAATTATGTTTGAATATTTAGGTGACCGTTTAAGTAAAGCAATTAAAAATATCAGGGGAATGGGTACCATAACTGAAGAAAATATAAGTGAAGCTATGAGTGAAATAAGATTAGCTTTATTAGAAGCAGATGTTAATTATCAAGTCGTAAAAGAATTTATTTCTAGTGTTAAAAGTAAAGCTTTAGGTTTAGATGTTTCTAAAAGCTTAAAACCTGATGAATTATTTATTAAATTAGTAAAAGATGAATTAATAAATTTATTAGGTAATGATTATGTACCTATCACGGTTAATCCTGGAACTACCGTTTTAATGCTATGTGGTCTTCAAGGAAGTGGAAAAACAACAACTGCTGGTAAATTAGCCAATTATTTACGAAAAAAACATAATAAAAAACCACTTTTAGTTGCATGTGATATATATCGTCCCGCGGCTATTGATCAATTAATGGAAATAGGTAAAAGTCTTAATATTCCTGTTTTTACCAAAGGTAAAATAAATCCCCTTGAAATAGTTAAAGAAGCTTTAGAATATGCTAAAACTAATAATTTAGATTATATTATAATCGATACTGCTGGTCGTCTTCAAATAGATGAAGAATTAATGCAAGAATTAAAAAATATTGAAAGTGAAATTAAAATAGATGAAACTTTATTAGTAGTAGATGCCATGATGGGTCAAGACGCTATAAATGTTATCACGGGATTTAATAATTCCTTAAAATTAACTGGAGCTATATTAACTAAATTAGATGGTAATACCAAAGGGGGAGTAGCTTTATCGATTCGTCATTTAACCAACATTCCAATTAAATTTGTCGGTGACAGTGAAAAAATGGATGGTTTAAGAGAATTTTATCCTGAAGTAATGGCTAACCGTATATTAGATATGGGTGATATTTTAGGTATAGCCGAAAAAGTTGAAAATTTAATTAGTGAAGATGATGCCAAAAAAGATATGTCAAAAATGCGCAGTGGTAAATATGATTTAGAAGATTTTTTAACTAATTTAAAACAAATAAAAAAATTAGGACCTTTAGAAAATATTTTAAAAATGTTACCAGGAGCTCGTAAAATGGGTTTAAATAATATTAATATTGATCCTAAACAAATATCTCATGTCGAAGCTATTATAAGTTCTATGACTCCTTATGAAAGAAAACATCCTGATGTTTTAAAAGCTAGTCGTAAACAAAGAATATCAAAAGGTTGTGGTCGACCAGTTGAAGAAATTAATCGTTTATTAAAACAATTTGAAAGTATGAAATCAATGATGAAACAAATGAGTAATGGTAATATGAAACTACCTTTTTAAAAAATTTGGGATAATACCTAAGCATAGTAAAAAAATACACATAAACTACACTAGAAAGGAAAGTGTATTAAATTGAAAATAAATAATAATCGTGATTTTGAAACTATGCAAGAAACAAGCTATGCTTCATATACAGATGGTGCAGGAATGGAAGGATCATGCTGCATGGATATGGCTTATCAACCTAATCAAATGTTTGGCGAAACAATGCCAGGAGTAGTTTGTCCACCAGTTTATGAATGCCCAAGAGAAACAGTATGCCATCGTTATATTTGCCATGAAGTACCTCATATTATGCCATGTAACACTAGAATAATTAATCATCATATTTATAAACACACTTATACGCCAACTTATTCTTGTTGTGAAGAAAACGAAGTTCAAAATGTTTATGAAAGAAGATGCTGTTAGTATCTTTTTTTTATATCATATTTTTATCAATACGACCTAATATATAATCGGCACTAATTTTATAATCTTTACTTATTTTATATAAATAACCAGTTGAAATTAAATTTCTACCTCTTTCAAATTCAGCCACAGTAGATTTACCAATTTTTAATATTTTTGATAATTCTAATTGAGTTAAACCATTATTTTTTCTAAATTCTTTTAATCTTTGATTTATAATCTTTCTATCAATCTCTTTCTTAATATTTTTATATTGCTTTTGTTCCGTATTATCAAATATATAATCTATAGAAACATCTAAAATATTAACTGCTTCAATTAAGTATTTAATAGGTATTATTTGATATTCACTTTCATATTTACAATATAAACTATTACTTAAATTTAACTCACTAGCAAAGTCCTTTTGTTTAATCCCAATTCTTTCTCTAGTATGTCTTAATTTAGTACCATAAAACATATAATATCACCTAATTATATTTTCTCATATATAAAGAAAGCATTTTCAAAAATTGATTTATAGTGACTTTTCTATTGACAATTTAAATTTGATTATTTATAATATAAATATAAATTAAAAATTTCTAAGATAGTTGACATTATAAATAGAAAGGTGAATTGTTTTATATGAAAGATACAGGTATTAAATTTGAAACTTTACATAAAGGTTTTAACTTTAAAAAAATATTTATAGGATTAGTAGTAATAGTAGCAATAGGAAGTGTAATAATATTAAGAGGTTCTAAAGCCAATTATACATATGAGCAAATAATACCTTTTGCTGAAGGAGTAGTAAGAATAAGAAAAGCAGATTTAAATTTAATGGCAGTAAATGTACAAAAGACAAAAGGATGTACAACAAAAGATACTAATTGTTATGAAACGACAACAGAAGTACCAAGTGGAAATTATAAAGTAAATGAAGAATATTCATATTGTACAGTAGATGATGGAACAAAAGATGTCGAAGATACAACAATACCAATGGAATATAAAGAAGGAAAAGTATATATAGGAGTAAATAAAAAAGGAACAAGATGTTATATATATTTAGATATATATGAACCACCAAAAACAGGCTTAGAAATAGCACAAGCCTCAAATCCCCAATCAATGCCAAAAATAACCGGTCCAGCGTGCGATAAAAATACAAATAGTTCAGGACATACAAGTGATGATAAAGAATGTACAATGCATGATAAGGGAATATACACAACCCAAGATGATAAAGGAACAAGTTATGTATATAGAGGAACAGTAAATAATAATTGGGTAAAATTCGGAACAACAGGAACACAAACAGGAAAAGGAGCCCCAATCTGGTGGAGAATAATACGTATTAATGGAGATGGTTCAGTCCGAATGATATATGCAGGAACTGGAGCAACTGCCCCAGCAGATAGTACAGGAAAATGGGCAAACTCTGGAACACATGCTCAATTAAGCGAAACGCAAGGATTTGCACCAAAATCAACAGATGTTACATGTGCGAATAATAAATCAACTGGTGGTTATTGTTATAATGATAATGCATATGTAGGGTATGTGTATGGAGATACAGGAGCAAGTACATGGGCAAATGCACATAAAAATGAACATCCAAGTAATGTAAAGAAAGAAATAGATGCATGGTATAATACAACAAATTTATCAACGTTATCAACATATCTAAGTGATAGTGCAGGATTCTGTGGAGATAGATCAAGTAACACAAGTGATAGTGCAGCACCAGCACAGATAGGAGGCTATGGAACAACAACAACCTATTATGGAGCAAGATACAGAAATTATACAAACACGACACCAGATTTAAGATGTACATATGCAAGTAATGATTTGTATACAACAGATAAAGCAAGTGAAGGAAATAAAAAATTAACATATCCAATAGGATTAATAACAGCGGATGAGGTAACACTAGCCGGAGGATATTATGGTTCTAGTAATTATGGTTATTGGTTATATACAGGATCTGTATATTGGACTTTGTCTCCGTTTCACTTTCGCAACGGCTATGCTTACGTGTTCGACGTGAGTTCGAGTGGCGGCCTCAGCAGCAACCCCGTGGGCAACACTTTTGGTGTGCGCCCAGTAATAAATCTGAAGGCTGATGTTAGTTTTACAGGAAATGGAACAACAAGTACACCATATGAAGTTTCTTAATTTTAAGATAATAAATATCTTGCCTCTATAGCTTATCCAATCAAACATTTATTGTTTATTATATATTATCTTATATATTTTTCTAATTATATTATTTAATTTATTAATGTTTCAAATTTATATATAGGGGCAAGAATTATTATTGATATTTACATTTAAAGAAAAATATAGTATAATCAAATTAGTAGTGCGTTAGGATCATAACGTCTACTTGTTAGAGTAAACGTTAATCTCTATCTTGTTAATCATAACAAAGGTAAGGATTGGCGTCTTTTTTCGTCTACTTTGTAGACCTTTTATGATAGTTCTCAAACGCATATAAATATCATAAAATAAAAGTTAGA
>CANQMC010000017.1 GCA_947624855.1 uncultured Bacilli bacterium
TAATTAAAATGCCTATTGATTTAAATGTTGCTTATGCTGAATACATTAATCAGTCATAATGTTTAACACAACTTTTTTAAAAAAGTTTTTTTACTATTAATATCATCTTTAATTGGCTCATTATAAACTTTACTTAAAACTTTCCAAAAACGATTTTGAGGATGAGCATAATAAAAGCCATATTCTCTAGATTTTACACTAGGGAATGAACCTAATATTAATATTTCACTTTCAGCATCATAAAAAGGTTCAAAAGGATGAGTTAAAGTTATACTATTTTTTATCTTTTAAAACCTCACTTAAGGTAGAACCAAAAGTGGCAATATTTTCAAGATTAGCTGGAACAATTAATTTAGTTGCTTGGCCATCTGCTACTTTACTTAAAGCTTCATAACTTTTTAAAGTTAAAACGGCAGTATCAGCTTTAGCATTTTTTAATAATTCAATTCCTTTAGCTTCAGCTTCTTTAATTTTAAGCATTGCTTCAGCTTCTCCTTCAGCTATTTTTATTTGACTTTCTTTTTCAGCTTCGGCTTTTAAAATTGCACTTTCTTTTTCCCCTTCAGCAATTAAAATACTACTTTTCTTTTCTCCTTCAGCTTGTAATATTTTTTCACGACGTTCTCTTTCAGCTCGCATTTGTTTTTCCATCGCTTCTTGAATATCTCGTGGTGGTAAAATATTTTTAACTTCAACTCGATTAACTTTAATTCCCCATGGATCAGTTGCTTCATCTAAAATAGCTCGCATTTTGCCATTTATAATATCCCTACTGGTTAAAGTTTGGTCTAATTCTAATTCACCAATTATATTTCTTAAAGTTGTGGCTGTTAAATTTTCAATGGCAGATACAGGCATATCAACTCCATATGTATATAATTTAGGATCAGTTATTTGAAAATAGACTACTGTATCTATTTGCATTGTAACATTATCTTTAGTAATTACAGGTTGAGGAGCAAAATCCTTAACTGTTTCCTTTAAACTAACAACTCTTGCTATACGATCTATAAATGGTATTTTAAAATGTAAACCATTTTGCCAAGTTGTATAATAACTTCCTAATCTTTCAATAACATAAGCTTTAGCTTGCGGTACTATTTTAACATTTGGGATAATAATTATAAATATTATAATTAAAATTGTAATAAAAATTTCCATTATTCTTCATCCTTTCTTACGATTAGTTTAACTCCATCAATTGATTCTACAATAATTTGTTCATCAACTTTGATTTTATTTTTACTAATCGCACTCCATTTTTTTCCGTCAACTTTTACTTCCCCTACATTATTCTTGTTAATTTCTTCAGTTACTACACCAGTCATACCAATTACACGATCTAAATTTGTTTTGATATCGTTTTGTTTAATTCTTTTTAGTAATATTGGTCTAGTAATTAACATTAATATTAAGCCTAAACAAACAAATACGGCAAATTGAATGTAAAATGAATCGATAAAAAACGACAAGAATAGACTAACTAGACTACTGGCGATAAACCAAATACTTACTAAATTAATAGTCATAATTTCTAATGCTGATAGTAAAATCATAACTATTAACCATAAAATCCACATTTTTATACTTCACCTCTTTAGTTAATTATACGAAAAAAACTAAAAAAATACAATAGAAAACATTAGGAATTTTCCTAATGTAATACTAATATTTTTTAGATTTATTTTAAATATCTTTCACCATTTAATAAAGGATTTATTTTCCATCTTTTAATATTTGGTAAATCAAAATTAGATATTTCTTCGGGTTTAATTGTTCGAAAACTTTGCCACATTTTATTAAATTCTTGATCTTTTTTAGCTAAATTAGCAGCAATATTTAAGACTTCACTTTCTTTTAATATATATAAATCATCTTCTATAATTAAATTTTTATTTATTAAATATTTCGTAATATTAGCTAATAAATTCATTTCAAATTTATCTTCTTTAGTAGTTGCTAATTCATCAATTTTATTATTAATATTTATTATTTTTTTAACTATATCTTCACTTATAAAACCTAATTCTAATTCATTGTCTAAATTAGTAAATATTTTTATATTATTTAAAATTGCAGGTACTTCTTTAATATCTAAAGTTTTACTCCAAGCAAGACCCATTAGGATTATACCATCTAATCTATCAGCGCACATTTTGGGCCTTTTATTGTCCACGATAGAATATTTTTTGATATCTTTAATTTCATTTATAATTAAATTATCTTCTTTAAGTAAATTTAATAATTCTTTACTATTTTCTAAAATAGTTTCAGTTTTTTCTTCGGTTGTTTCTTGAGTTACATAATCTTCATGCATAAAATCTATGGTGTGCGAAAAAACAGGAGTAGCTATATCGTGAAATAAAGCAGCTAAAGTCATTTTTTTATCTTTTGTATAACGCCAAGTTATTAGGGCTGTACTTATAGAATGATCATATCTTGTAATATAATATTTAAAATTATATATACTTTTGGAAGCATAATCCATTCCACAAAAATAAGTAATATGTTTTAATCTAGTTAAAATAGTTAAATTTAAATATTTTTTTAAAAATTCAGGTATTTCAATAATTAATTTAAGATATTCATTTATATCTAAATATTCCATATTAAATCCTTTTTATTATTATATTTACAAGATGGCCATTAATATCAATATTATTTTGAATATTTGGAATATTATTAATTTCAGTTGCTAAAGTTTCTTTTTTAATGTATTCTTGAAACATATTTAAGGTTTCTTTTATGTCATCATCACCATTATATTCAATGATAATTCGATCACTTACATTATAATTATTATTTTTACGCATATTTTGAACTTTAGATACAAATTCTCGAGCTAAACCTTCTAAAATTAATTCTTTAGTCCTTTCCGTATTTAAAATAACAAAATTATTATTTTCCATGCCAACATTAAAACCTTCTTTAGCAGTTATTCTAATGTCGACCATATCCCGATTTACTGTATAATTTTCATTACTTATTTCTAGATTTATTGTTTCATTATTATTTAATTTAGTAACATCACTATTGTCTAATTTTTCAAGTTTAGCTTGAAATTCTTTAATTTTTGGGCCAAATATTTTACCTACTTCTTTAAAGTTTGGTTTAATTATAAAGTTCATATATTCACTTAAATCGGTTATAAATGATACTTCTTTAACATTTAATTCTTCTTTAATTAAGGGAATTAAATCATTTATTAATTCTTTATTTTTACCATCAATTAAAGCTTCACTTAATGGTTCTCGAACTTTTATTTTATTTTCTTCACGAACCATACGGCCAATGCTTATTAAGCTTCTTACTAAATCCATTTTTGCTTCAATATGATCATCGATTAAATTTAAATCAGCTTCGGGATAATCCGCTAGATGAACTGATTCAGCATTGGTTAAATTACGATACATTTCTTCACTTAAGAAAGGCACTATTGGGGCCATTAATTTAGATAATCCAACTAAAACTTCATAAGTTGTTATATAAACTGATTTTTTAGAATTATCTAATGTACTTCCCCAGAAACGATTACGATTTCTTCTGATATACCAGTTAGATAACTCATCAGATACAAAACTAGTTAAAAGTCTTACTACTTTATTTAAATCATATTCTAAAAAGGCATCATTAACATTTTTAACTAAACGATTATATTTAGATAATAACCATTTATCTATTTCTTCACGTTTTTCATAAGGTACTTCACATTCAAGAGTATCAATACCATCAACATTAGCATATAAACAGAAGAAACTATAAGCATTTTTTAGAGGATTAAAGAATTTAGAATATACTTCTTTTAAACCTTCAATATCAAATTTTAGAGGAGTCCAAACTGGTGATACATAGGGAAGATAAAATCTAACTGTATCGGCACCATATTCTTTAATAGTTGTAAATGGTTCAACAATATTGCCTCTACTTTTACTCATCTTTTTACCTTCGGCATCAAGTAATAAATCATTTACTAAAACATTTTTAAAAGGGCTACAACCTTTAATAAAAGTAGAAATAACCATTAAAGTATAGAACCATCCTCTAGTTTGGTCAATACCTTCACAAATAAAATCGGCAGGAAATTGAGTTTCCCATAACTCTTGATTTTCAAATGGATAATGATATTGAGCAAATGGCATAGATCCAGAGTCAAACCAACAATCTAAAACATCTGGAATACGAGTCATTTCTTTACCACATTTTGGACATTTTAAAAGGATGTTATCAATATAAGGTTTATGTAAATCAAAATCATCTTTAATTTCAGTAGTAGCCATTTCTTTTAATTCAGCGATAGAACCTACCATATGATTATAACCACATTCACATTTCCAGAAAGGAATTGGACTACCCCAATAACGACTACGAGAAACATTCCAGTCTTTAGCATTAGCTATCCAATTGGCAAATCTTTTTTCTCCAACATAAGCAGGATACCAATTAACTTTTTTATTAGCTTCAACCATTTTATCTTTAAAAGCGCTAACTTTTATATAATAACTTGGCATAGAATAATAAATTAATGGAGTATGACAACGCCAACAATGAGGATAATCATGCATTACTTTTTGACGTTTAAATAATTTATCATTTTGTTTTAAATATTCTACTACTTCTTCATTAACATCATGAACAAATTTACCTTGCCATAATCCTTCAGTATAATTACCATCAATACCTACAGGATTTAATAATGGTAAATCATAATTGCGACCAACATTGGCATCATCTTCACCAAAAGCTGGTGCTAAATGAACAATACCTGTACCATCTTCCATAGTAACATAATTATCACATGTTACATAAAATGCTTTTTTATCAACTTTTAAACTTGGAATTAATTGTTCATATTCTTGATATTCTAAAGTTTTTCCTTTAAAAGTTTCTAAAATAGTAGCTTCTTCACCAAGAACTGTTTTAACTAGTGATGTTGCTAAAATAAATTTATTGCCTTTAGCTAAAACTAAAGAATAATCTTCATTTGGATTAACACATAAAGCTACATTGGCTATTAAAGTCCAAGGAGTTGTGGTCCATACTAGAAAATAAACATCTTCATCTTTCTTTTTAAATGGTACATAAACAGTTAATGCTGCTTCATTTACATATTCTTGAGCTACTTCATGGGTAGCAAGCCCGGTTCCACAGTGAGGACAATATGGAACTACTCTTGTTCCCTCATAAAATAAGTTTTCTTCATAAAATTTCTTTAATATCCACCATTCAGTTTCAATATATTCATTTTTGTATGTTAAATAAGGATTTTCAACATCAATAAATTGGCCCATCTTTTTTGTTAAATCAGTAAAAGCATCTTCATTTTCACGAACACTTTTACGGCATTCAGCATTAAATTTAGCTACACCTAAGGCTTCTATTTCTTTTTTGGAAGAAATACCTAATTTCTTTTCAACATGATTTTCAATTGGTAAACCATGAGTATCCCATCCTACTTTTCTAATAACTTTTTTACCTTTCATAACATGATATTTACATATAGCATCTTTTAAGTTTTTAGCTACCATGTGATGAAGGCCTGGAAAACCATTAGCAAAAGCTGGTCCGTCATAAAAGACAAAGTATTCATCTTTATCACGAAGTTTAATTTGCTTTTCAGTAATAGCATTAATGCTACCCCAAGAATTCATTATTTCATTTTCAACTACACTAGTTTCCCTTTTATCTAAATCTTTAAAATTTTTCATATATAAGTCCTTTCTAAATTTATATTATAACATAAAAAAGGTAATACCTAAAGGGCGAATTAACCGCGGTACCACCTTAATTTATTACTTTTACTCTTAACGCGAGTTATACGTAATATTCTACTTATTTCAAATATTAAACTCCCAAGTGATCTATTAAAAGTAAACTTATTAGTTTCCACCTACTACTAACTCTCTATAAAGTTTGGCTTTTAACCGGCTTGTTCTTCGTTTAAATAATTATTTGCAAAAATTGCTGTTAAATCTTTTTGTAAATCTTCATCTATAACTTCTTCAACATAATAAGAATTATTTTCTATACTACTTTTAAAAAATTTATATTCTTCTAAAGGTAAATCATTACTATCTATTTGAACGCAGTATAAATAATCTTTATTTCTTAATGTAGTTTTATCTAGAATAATATATTCTAAATTATTAAAACTAATTACATTACTAATATCCATTATAAGCCCCTTCCTATATTTTCACTTTCTATTCCATCTTCACTTTTATGTTCATTTAATATTGCTTCTAATTCGGTATCATTTGGAACAGAAATTACTTCATTATTTTTAAGATTATTAATTATTTTACTTAAATTCTTTTGTAAACCTTTTTTAATAATATTCTTTCGATTTGCCATAAATTTTTCTAATTTATCTGCGATTAAATAACGAACTGAAACTTTGGCTTTTATTGGTTCTTGTATATCCATAACAGGTTCTATTTTACCTTTTGGAGTTTTTCTTATATTTTCTAATTTAGCTAATGCTTCTTGATAAGAATTTACTTGGGTACTATCAAGTTTAATTCCATTTACTATAGTATAATCTATAGCTTCTTTACCATTTTCTAAACATTCATTTAAGAATAATAAGGTTTCTAATTCTTCTTTATCTTGTAATAGTACTGTATAACCTTTTATAGTAGTACAATAATAATTAATATCATAACCTACTATCTTTTGAGTTAATTTACCCATCTCAACTAAATTTTGATTAATTAAGGTATCATTATTAATATTTAAATTTTTAATAGGAACGGCTAAATCTTTAACTGGAGAAACTGCTAATTGTTCCCCTTCTGCTACAGGTCCTGTATAAGCTTCATTAGGAGTAGGCACTGTAGGAGGCACTGGAATAACTTGAGGAGTAACAGTAGGAGTAACACTTCCAAGTTCTATAACAGAAGGTTGTGGTTCTGCAGTTGGTGTTCCTAAAGGAATTACTATTGGTTCTGTATTTGAATTGTTATTTTCAGGATTTAAATTTTGATTTTTTAAAGCATTTAATCTAGCATTTATTTCTTGATATCTAGCTATATCTTCTTCTGGTAACATAACATTTTCATAAGGAACTAAATTATCTGCTAGTTTAGCTTTATTTAAAATATTAAATTTTTCATCTAGTAATTTGTATTCTTCCATCAAAGTAACTTCTAAATTATTTTTACGAGCATATATTATTAATTCTTTTAAATCTTCTTTTATTTGCTCAATTGCTTCTTCGTTGGCTTTTAACTCAGGAATTCTATTACTAAAATAACGAGTACTATTAATAAGATTTTTAAATTCAGATACTTGGTTTGAAGCAACATTACCAATATTCCAAACATTAATTAAATTAGTATTTGGTACTTCTAACATTTTAATAATAGCAATTATTCGATTGGCTTCATCTAAATCTTCGGCTGTTACTACCCAAGCTTTATCGCCTAAGGCATTTGTTTGTTTTATGTTTAAATTAGAAAAACCATTATAAGTTGCTACTTTATTACCTAAAGTATCTAAATAACTTATTAATTCATTAATTAAATTAGTATTTTCATTTTGTTTAATAATATTTGGATTATATTTATTAAAGAAGTTTGTTTTATTTAAAAGTCCTGTAAATTCATTTATTTTTAAACCTTCTACATACATCATATCCCAAATTTTAGCAACTGGTTCTTTAAAATTACCAGCGATTAAGTATTCTTTTATTTTAATTAAATTGTTATATTCTTCTAAATCTTCATTTAAAATAGTAGAACCATCTATCGCGTTCATTAAAAGTCTTTGACCTAAAGTAGTATTTACTTTTCCTCTAATAACATTTAAAGCATTTTCTATTTCATTTAAAATAGCATCATTTCTTTTAGGTTCTTCTTTTTTAGGAATTGGCTCAGTATTTTTAAATAAATCTATTTTTGATAATAAATTTAAAACTGTATCTTTTTGATCTTCTGATACAACTAAAATATTATTAATAGCTACTAAAGAATTAACATCTTTAGTATTTGCTACTTTTAATATTTCTCTTAAAACATATAAATTATCATATCTTTCTTTATCTGTAGCAAGAACAGCATTATTATCCATGCCAAATGCCCAATTAGTGCCATTTAAAGTATTTAAATAATTATTATGCATAAAATCTAATTCTTTATTAATAACATTAATTAAATCATTATTAAGATTGGTTCTTAGTTCTTCTAATCTTTTAATAATAATATCTTGATTTTCCGCTAATTTTTGTAATTCTACTTCTAATTCTTGGCGATGAGTTAAATTTTGTAAATTAGCAGGGTCTTTAATAAATTGAGCATATTCAGTCGATTTTAAATTATAATTTTTTCGAACAGTATTAAGTGTTTCTTGTAAATTATTAAAATATTGAATATTTTCTTCGGCATTTTTAACAATATCATATGCTTTACTCATGTTATATTCTTGATTTTTCAAATTCATTTCTTTTTCTAATAAATTATAAATATCGGTTACATAATCAATGTTATTATTTAAAAATTGATTATAATGATATCGATAAAAGTTAGCAGCTTTAACTTGAAATTCAGCACTTTTGCCCTTTTTTACTTTAACATTTGTGCCTGGAATTGTTTCAAGTTCTGTTTCATTTAAGTTTTTAGCTTCTTTAATCATATCTAGTAAATCTTGTTTTTCATACATTTGATTTGGATTTTCATTCATAATTATTCCTACTTTCACACTAATAAGGGCTAATCCCTTTAATTATATTTAATTATATCATGAAATAAAAAAATTAGCAATCAATTAAAAGATAAATATGTAAAGATTAGCAATTTATTTGAAATTAACTCTACTAAAAAAAGAAAATATATGGTATTATTAAAATAGAAAGAAGGTAATAATATGGATCCTAATATATTTAGAGAATATGATATAAGAGGAACTTATCCTGATACAATAAATGAAAATGTGGCTTATACAATAGGTCGAAGTTATGGAAGTTATTTAAAAGAAAAACTTAATCAAGATACTTGTGTTGTTTCTTATGATAATAGAATGTCTAGCCCTGCATTATCGGCTTATTTAATTAAAGGTATAACAGACAGTGGGCTTAATGTATATAATTATGGGCTTACAACTACACCAATGCATTATTATGCTAGATACATTCATAATTTATTTGGAATAATGATTACAGCTTCTCATAATCCTAAAGATGACAATGGTTTTAAATTTTCGTTTGATAATTTGGCTAATGCTCGAGGTGATATGATTAAAGAATTTAGAGATTATACCTTTGCTGGTAATTTTACAAGTGGAAATGGTACAGTATCTAGTGGTAATATTACAGAAAAATATATAGAATTTTTGCGCTATGGAGTAGAACTTGGCCGCAATAAAAGAAAAGTTGTAATTGATGTAGGTAATGGTACTACTTCTATCATTGCTCGTAAAATTTTTGAAAAGATTAATGTTGATTTTGAAATTCTTTTTGAAGAAAGTGATGGTAATTTCCCTAATCATCATCCTGATCCTAATGTTGAAGAAAATATGGAAGCATTAAAAAAAGAAGTTTTAAGAGTTAAAGCAGATTTAGGAATAGCATTTGATGGTGATGGAGATCGAATTGGCATTGTTAATGAACTTGGACAAGTTGTGCCAGCCGATCATTTTATGATTTTAATTATTCGAGATATTATTAATAAAGTTAAAAATAAAACTTTTCTTTATGATGTAAAATGCACTAAAGCATTACAAGATGAAATTACGAGACTTGGAGGAACGGGTATTTGTTATAGAACTGGGGCTTCATTTACTCAAGCTAAAATTAAAGAAGATGATTTACCATTTGGTGGTGAATATTCAGGCCATATTTATTTTAGAGATAAAATTGCAGATGTTGCAAGTGGTATTTATGCTGGTTTAAGATTAATTGAATTACTTTCTAAAACAAGTGATTCTTTAAGTAAAATGTTAAGTAATATCCCTAAATATTACAGTACTCCTGAGATTAAATTTCCAAGTGATGATAATATAAAATTTGATGTAATTAAAAATATTAAAGATTATTGTGAATCTCAAAAATGGAGTTTAAATACAATTGATGGAGTTAGAGTTAATTTCAATAATGGTTGGGCTTTAGTTAGAGCTAGTAATACAGGCCCTACAATTACTATGAGATGTGAAGCTGTAAATGAAAATGATTTACAAAATTTACAAACAATATTTACGAATTTAATTAATACTTATAATAAGGCATCTTAATGATGCTTTTTTTGATTATATTTTTATTTTTTGGTTATACTAAAATCAAGGAGGATTAATATGACTAATAAAGAATTACTTTATATGGAAGATGCAATAAAACATGAAACTAATTTAATGGATATTTGTGATTTTATATTACAAAATTTAGATGATAAAAATCTAATAACTTTTATGAAAAATCAAAGAAAAAAACATGAAAATTTAAAACAAAAATTATTAAATACAATGGAGGAATTAGCATGAGTGATTTACTTTTAATGGAAAATATGCTTTTACTTCTTAAAAGTTGTACAGAAGTATATGTTCATGGAATTTTAGAAAGTTCTAATAAAAAAGTTCATGATGTTTTAAAATTTGGTTTAGATGAAAATATCAAATTACAAAATGATCTTTATCAAAAAATGACAGAATGTGGTTGGTATAAAATTCAAAATGTTAATAGTAAACAAATTAAAGATTCTTTAAAAAAGTTAAAACAAAAATAGAAGCTTATCTTCTATTTTTTAATGATTTAAACATTTTTTGCCATAGTTTGGTAGATGAATAATTTAAAATTCCTACTTTATATATTCTAAGACCATAAATATATATGAAGTATGTAGCTATACCAGCAATTATAGTAGACCCTATTAATGAAGCTAAACTAAACTCACCTATTAAATAAAGCGTTGGAGCAATCATGACAGATAATAAAGGAATGTAACCTAAAATATTAATAAATATTGAACCATCAAATATTACTGCCATAAAGGCAACATAATAACCTACTAACATTATTATCATAAGAGGTGTTTGAAGTTGTTGGAAATCTTCATTGTTGGTGGTCATACTTGCTAAAGTAGCAGATACAATTGCATAAGCAATAAAGCTAATAATGAATAAAATAATTAAAACTAAACCACCTTTTAATAATAAGTCAAAAATTCCAGCATTTTTTAACATATTAATTGTATCACTTATCATACTTATATCAGCGCTAGCCCCACCTGTTGTTGTAAATATTTTTCTGATAATTATACCAATAAAGACATATAAGAATAATAACAAACCTTGAATTAAAACATAAGATAAGGCTGCTAAAACTTTGGAAATAAAATGTAATTTAGCAGGTATCGAAGAAATAATAACTTCCATTCCCCTGCTGGTTTTTTCATCATTAATTTCGGCTCCTAACATTTGAACCATAGTAACTATTAAGATAAAAAATGGCACAATAACCACAGTAGTAATAATAGCACTTAAACTTTCTTTTGTTTGATTATTAGTAGCATTGCTATCTAAAACCGTTTCTTTTACTTCAACAGGGCTTGTTAATTTGGTAATTTCCTCATTAGTTAAACCACTTTGTTCTAAAACTATTTCATTTTTTAAAACATTTAAAGTATTAGTAATAATATCATAAGTATTTCGAGATATTGTTTCATTAGATATAATTTCGCTTGTTAAATAACTTTCAGTATTACTATTTAAAACTACAATGACATCATCAGCTAAATTTTCTTGATCGGTTAATTTCGAATTATCTAATTCTAATTCATATTCACTCATATCTAATTCTTGGGTTAACTTAGTAAAATAATTTTTAAAAGATTCATATTTATTTAAATTATCTACTATATATATTTTTTCTTTTGTTTCAAAATCGCCACCAAAGAAATTAATTACATAATCCATATTAACTATAAATATTAAAAGTAAACATAAAAGGATATTAACTATTTTAAACCATTTAGTATTTATTTTCTTTTTTAAACTGTATTTTACTAAATATTTAAATTTATTTTTCATATTCTTCACCTACTGTATTTAAAAATATTTCATTTAAGCTAGCATCTTCAACTACAAATTTTGTAACATTAGAACTTTTTTTAACAACTTTAAAAACATCTTCTATATATTCTTTATTAGCTATTTTAACAATTATATCAAGATTTTCTTTAAAAGCTTCTGTAACCCCTTTTATTTTTTTTAAGTCATTAATATCAACGTCTGCATTTATTCTTATTGTTTTCTTTTGATAATTTTGTTTTATTTCTTTTAAAGATCCAGATAAAACAGTTTTTCCTTTTTTTAAAATAACTAATTTTTCACAAAACAATTCAACATGCTCCATACGATGTGAAGAAAATAAAATCATTTTGCCCTTTTCTTTAAATTCACGAATAACATTCATAAAAAGTTCAACATTTATAGGATCTAAGCCCGTAAAAGGTTCATCTAATACTAATAAATCTGGTTCATGGATAATAGCAGTAATAAATTGAATTTTTTGTTGATTTCCTTTACTTAATTCTTTTATTTTGCGGTCTTTATATTCACTTACTCCAAATCTAGCTAACCAATAATCTAATTTTTCTAAAATGTTTTCTTCAGCCATTCCTTTTAAAGTAGCATAGTATATAACTTGTTCTTTAACGGTAAGTTTTGTTAATAGACTTCTTTCTTCAGTTAAAAAACCTATTTTTTCAGTTAATTTATAATCTATTTCTTGGTTATTAAGAGATATTTTCCCTTCAGTGGGAGTTAAAAGATTCATAATCATTCTAAATGTAGTTGTTTTACCAGCTCCATTAACTCCTAATAAGCCAAATATTTCTCCGGGATTAATGGTAAATGATAAATTATCTACTGCTAAATTATCATCATAATATTTAGTAACATTTTCTACTTTAAGCATTTTTATCCTCCTTATAAAAATTTAAAAATTCTTTAGGTATTTTACTTTTAAATTCATAATCTTTATTATTTAATTTTACTTTTAAATAATTAGCATGCAAACCTAATCTTTTTATTGGATCAGTTTTACTATGATATTTTTTATCACCAATTAAGGGATAACCTAAATTACTAAAGGCCACTCTAATTTGATGCTTTTTGCCAGTTTTAATATTAATCTTTACTACAGTAAAATTATTAGTATAATTTAAAACTTGATAATGAGTTTCAGCATAATCCCCTGTTTTACTTACGTATACTTGATGGGTGATACTTTCTTTTAAATATTGTTTAATTATACCTTTAGGCTTTAATAATTTACCTTCTAAAATTCCAATGTATTGTCTAGTAGTAGATAGCCAATTAGTTTGTAAATAATTTTTAACTTTGAGATTCTTAGCAAAAATAATTATTCCAGAGGTATCTTTATCTAAACGATGAACAATAAATATTTTATTACTTTTATGTTGCTTTTTAACATATGAGGAAGCCATGGAATATAAAGTATTATCAGTTTTTCCATCACTTATAGTTAATAATTTTGGAGGTTTATTTATTACTAATATATCTTTATCTTCATATATAATGTCTAACTTTTTCATTATAACCTCACATTTTATATTTTAAGAGATAATTTTTCATTTCTTTACTTACACGATAGCTATCTCTTATTTTACTTATACTTTTATTAATCGTGAATTTATTTAATTTATTATTAGCTAAAAAATTTAAAGTTTCTTTTTCATATTTAATAAAACATTCACATATTAACCAAGCTTCTGCCATATTTAAATAATATTCATTACTTTTTATATTATTTAAAATATTAAATATATCTTTTAAGTATTCTTTTTTAACATAATAATTTAATAATAAAACTAAACCAACACGGACATAATAAACTTTAGAACTTTTAACTAAATCTTTTATAATATTTAAAAAATATTCTTGGTTTTTATTGATAATCTTTAAGCTATTACAAAAACTATCACATAAAGCCCAATTATCAATTAAATTAAGATAATCATAAAAATAAAACATTAAAGTTTCAATATTAGTTATTTTACTTATAACTAATCCTTTAAGCATAATTATTTCATAATATTTTTCTTCTTTAATATTTAAAAATTTAGTATAATCTCCACTAAAAATATGTTTAGATATTTTTCTTAATTGTGGTAATCTAATTCCTAAAATTTCATATTTTGTTGGAGTTATTTTACTATGAAATTCTTTATAATTTGGTTCACTTATTTCTTGTAAGTAATTAATAAAAGTTTTATAGTTTTTATTATTCCATGTAATATTTGTTAAATCCATGTTTTATACCTCTTATTTAATATAGCATAATTTTTTATTAATTACAAATATTTTTTATTATTTTAACTTATCAATTTCTTTAATAGATAGTCCAGTATATTTAGATATAGCATTTTTAGTTAAACCATCTTTTAACATACTCTTAGCTATTTCAACTTTTTCATCTTTTTTACCTTGAATCATCCCTTTTTCTTTACTTTCCCTTTTTAAATTAAATAAGTATCTTTCTACTCCATTTTTGGTTGATTCTTCTACTAATTCTCTAGCATATTCTATTGCTGCTTCCATGTTTTCATCTCCCTTCGCTATTAATTTCATCTCTTCTAGGTTTTCACTATTTAGCATCTTTAACCACCTTATTATTCTTTTCTCACTTTTAATATACTCTTCCTTCTTTAATTGGTCAAGTCGTACTATATATAACCCTATATTTTTATATCTTTCTCCTGTCTCTTCATTTCTTAAGATTATTTTATTTATTAATCCTTTACTTTTATTACTTTTACCTCTTACTATACTTATCCCTTCTACTTCTTTATATTCTTTATATTTCTTATCTTTCCTTTGATTGGTATATATTGGTGTTAGAATAGATTTATAGACACAAAAATATGGAAAATGTGATAAAATAAAATACAAGAAAGGAGTGTCTATA
>CANQMC010000018.1 GCA_947624855.1 uncultured Bacilli bacterium
CTGGTTGTTTATCTCTTATGGCCGCCGGAGTACCTATTAAAGCCCCTGTCGCGGGTATCGCCATGGGTTTAATTGAAAATGGCAAGAAATATACCATTTTAACTGATATTCAAGGTCTTGAAGATCATATGGGTGATATGGACTTTAAAGTTGCCGGTACTAAAGATGGAATTTGTGCTCTTCAAATGGATATTAAAATTAAAGGAGTAACAGAAAAAATATTAAAAGAAGCCTTAGCTCAAGCTAAAAAAGCTCGTTTAGAAATATTAGATGTTATGGCATCTTGCATAAAAGAACCTCGTAAAAGTTTATCTAAATATGCTCCTAAAATTGATACATTCACAATTAATCCTGAAAAAATTAAAGATGTTATTGGTCGAGGTGGCGAAATGATTACTAAAATTATTCTTGAAGCTTCCAATGTTAAAACTATAAATGATAAAGATGCAGTCAAAGTTGATTTAGAAGATGATGGAAGAGTCATAATTTATCATAATGATGCTCAAGTTATAGCCAAAACTCGAAAAATGATCGAAGATATTGCTCGTGAAGTAGAGATAAATACAGTATATACAGGAAAAGTAGTTAAAGTTGAAGACTTTGGTTGTTTTGTTGAACTATGGCCTGGCTGTGAAGGTTTAGTTCATGTATCTGAATTAGATAATAAACGAGTTGATAAACCAAAAGACATTGTAAGTGTTGGTGATAAAATCATGGTAAAAGCTTTAGGTTATGATAATCGTGGTCGTTTAAATTTATCAAGAAAAGCTGCTTTACCAAAAAAAGAAATCAAAAAATAAGTTCTAAAAATGAACTTATTTTAATTTTTAACTTTAACTTTTAATTGTTCAGGTTCATCAATTCTACCCATTATATAATCTACAGATATATTAAAATAATTAGCAAATGCAATTAAAAAAGAAGTTAATATTAAATATTTCCCATTTTCATAGCGGCTTATTACTCCATTATCTGTATTTAAAACTTCTGCTAACTCCACTTGTGTACAATTATTTTCTTTTCTAATTCTTCTAAGTCTTTTTCTATGTAAATTAAAATCAACTACTTTTTTCATATCTTTATAGCGGGGTTTAATCGATAAACCTAAAACATAATCCATTGAAACATTAAAATAATTACAAAAATCTATCAATCTATTTAAAGGTATAACATTTAATTCTGCTTCCCACAAAGAATAAGTACTTCTTGCTACATTTAAAACTTTAGCCACTTCTTTTTGACTTAAATCATAATAATCTCTTACATATCTTAATCTCATAAATCCATCCCCAAGCATTTAAATTTTATCAAAAACATAAATAACAAAATATTTTAGCTATAAAATAACATAATATGCTTTAAAATAACATAATATTGTTGAAAAGTTTTAAATATTATTGATAATTAATATAAATAACTAATCTAAATAATAATTCCTTTTCTAGTTTTTACTTTCAATTTAAAAAAATAAATGGTATAATTAAATAGGTGGTAAAAATGTTTGAAAAACTAAACGATAAACAAAAAGAAGCAGTAGGACATCTAGATGGACCATGTTTAGTAATCGCTGGTGCTGGATCAGGTAAAACTAAAGTATTAACATCAAGAATTGCCTATTTATTAGAAGAAGGTATTAATGATTATAATATTTTAGCCATTACTTTTACCAATAAAGCTGCTAAAGAAATGCGAGAAAGATTAAACATTTTAGTTCCAGATAATAATGTCTTTGTAGGAACATATCATTCTTTTGGTTTAAAAATAATTAGAGAAAATATAAGTGCTTTAAATATGGATAAAAATTTTACAATTATCGACAGTGAAGATTCTTTAAGTTTAATTAAACGAATAATGAAAGATTTATTAATAGATCCTAAAGATATAAGTCCTTATTATATACGTAATAAAATAAGTTTTATTAAAAATGAATTATTAATAGAAAGTGAATTAGATCGTTATTTTGTTACTTATGCCGAAAAAAAAGTAGTAGAAGTATATCATGTCTATGAAAAAAATCTAAGAAAAAACAATGCTGTTGATTTTGATGATTTATTAGTTTTACCTGTAAAATTATTTAGAGAAAACAAAAATATTCTTGAAAAATATCAAGAGAGATTTAAATATATTTTAATTGATGAATATCAAGATACTAATGAAGTTCAATATAAAATGAGCAAACTTTTAGCTAATAAATATAAAAATATTTTTGTAGTAGGAGATGCTAATCAATGTATATATGGTTTCCGTCAAGCTAACTTCCGTAATATATTAAATTTTGAAAAAGATTATGAAAATGCTCATGTTGTAACTTTAGATCAAAATTATCGTAGTACCAAAAATATTTTAGATGCTGCTAATTCTGTTATTAAAAATAATAAAGAGCGAAAAGATATGGAATTACATAGTAATTTAGGTGAAGGAGTAAAAGTAAAATATTTACGTAGTTATGATGAAAAACATGAAATAACTTTAATCGCGGATGAAATTAAAAACTTATTAAATGAAGGTTATGAATATCAAGATATTGCTATTTTTTATCGAACTAATGCCCAATCAAGAAATATTGAAGAAGTTTTACTTAAAAATAATTATCCCTATCGCGTATTTGGTAGTTTTTATTTCTATAATCGTAAAGAAATTAAAGATTTATTAGGTTATTTAAGATTAATAAATAATCCAAATGATGATATTAGTTTAAGAAGAATAATAAATGTTCCCAAACGAAAAATTGGCCCTAAATCTATTGAATATTTAGCTCAAGCTGCCGAAGAACAAGGAACATCTATGTTTGAAGCAATTACTAAAGATAATGAATTAGAATTTAAAAATTTAATCTTAGAATTACGAAAAGATGCTTTAGAATTATCTTTAACTGAATTAATTGAAGATATTTTAGATAAAAGTGGTATTAAAAAAGAATTAGAAAATGATAAAACATTAGATGGTGAATTACGACTAGAAAACTTAATGGAATTTAAAAGTATAACAGCTTCTTTTGAAAATAGAACAGGTTCCGTAAATCTAGGAGATTTCTTAGAAGAAATAAGTTTAGTTTCAGATATAACTGAACATCAAGATGAAGATAATGTAATAACTTTAATGACTATTCACAGTGCAAAAGGTCTTGAATTTAAAGTAGTATTTATAACGGGTATGGAAGAAGGAATATTCCCTCATACTAATGCCTTTTTAGAAGGAGAAGATAGCATTGAAGAAGAAAGAAGATTATGTTATGTTGGATTTACCCGAGCCAAAGAAAGATTATATTTAACTAATGCTAAAAAAAGAATGATTTATGGTAAAACAACCTCAAATCCTCCTTCAAGATTTATTGAAGAAATAAATAAAGATGTTTTAGAAACAAGTAACATGAGCATTAAAGAAGAAAAATTTATTAATAAAAATGCCATGTATAAAGATGAAAATGTTGAATATAAAAAAGGAGATATTGTTATGCATTCCATATATGGTCGAGGAGTAGTTTTAGATACCGATGAAAAATTTGTAAATATTGCTTTTGCCAAAAATTTTGGAATTCGTAAATTAATGAAAAATCATAAAAGTTTAACCAAAGCCTAAATAAAAAATTTAGGTTTTTAAATTAATTTACGAAAACTCTTTCTATAATTAATTTAAAATGATATAATTAAATAAGATATGGAGGAAAAAAATGAAAAAAACACTAGTAGTAATGGCCGCCGGATTAGGCAGTCGTTTTGGAGGATTAAAACAAATTGAACCTGTTGGCCCTCATGGCGAATTTATAATTGATTATTCAGTTTATGATGCTAAAAAGGCCGGATTTTCCAAAGTAGTATTTGTAATAAAAAAAGAATTAGAAAAAGCCTTTAAAGAAACTATTGGTAAAAGATTAGAAAATAAAATAGAAGTTGCTTATGCTTATCAAGAAATTAATGATATTCCAACTAAAAAATATTTAGTAGATTTAAGAGAAAAACCTTGGGGAACAATCCAAGCTGTTTTATGTGCTAAAAATGAAGTAGATGGCGACTTTGTAGTTATTAATGCAGATGATTTTTATGGTCGTGATTCATATATTAAAGCTAGCACTTTTTTAGATAATGAAAGAGAAGAAAATGTTTATGCATCTATCAACTTTCCTTTCCAAGTTACATCATCAAAATATGGCAGTGTTAAACGAGCAGTAGTGTTCTTTGAAAATGATAAAATAGTTAAATTAGTAGAAAGTAAAATAACCCCTCAAGAGGATTATGCTTATGCCGAACCTTTAAATGGCGATAAACCTTTCAAAATAGAATTAAATAATCCTGTTGCCGTAAATATGTTTGCTTTTAAACAAAACTTTTTTACTTACTTAGAAGAATATTTTAATAATTTCTTTAACCAAGATGATGAAGAAATTTTAAAAAGTGAAGCTTTATTACCAGTACTAATTAAAGAAAAACTTGAAAGCAAAGAAATAATTCTTAAAAATATTGTATCACAAAGCAAATGGTTAGGTATGACTTATCGCGAAGATTTAGCTGATTTAAAAAATAATATCCATAAATTAATTGAATCTGGCGAATATCCTGAAAAATTATGGGAATAAACATGCAAGATATCGAAAAGCGAATAACTGAATTAACAAATATTTTAAAACAAGCTAATTATGAATATTATAATTTAGATAATCCAAGTTTAACTGACCAAGAATATGATAAATATTTACGAGAATTAATAATTTTAGAAGAAAAATATCCCGAATATGCTGATCCTAATAGTCCTACTAAAAGAGTAGGAGGCGAAGCAATTGATAAATTCCAAAAAGTAACACATAAAATTCCTATGATTAGTTTATCAAATGTTTTTAATGAAGAAGAAATCATGGAATTTACTAATAGAATTAAAAATGCAGGTTTTAAACCAGAATATGTTTGTGAATTAAAAATAGATGGTCTTAGTGTTTCTCTGCATTATGAACATGGTAAACTTGTTTTTGCCGCCACTCGCGGTGATGGAATAACTGGTGAAGACATAACTCACAATGTCAAAACTATTAAAACAGTTCCCTTAGATTTAAAAAGAGATATTGATATTGAAGTTCGAGGGGAAATCTACATGAATAAAAAAACATTAGAAAAAATAAATCGCGAAAGAGAAAAAAATGGTGAAGTAAAACTCCAAAATGTTCGTAATGCTGCCGCTGGTTCTATTCGCCAATTAGATCCTAAAGTAGCGGCTAAAAGACATTTAGACACTTGGATATATCATTTACCAAACCCTTTAGATTATGGAATTAAAACTCATTTTGAAGCCTTAAATTTTATGAAAGAATTAGGTTTTAAAACTAACCCAGTATCAAGATTAGTAAAAAATGAAAAAGAAATATTAGAATTTATCGAAGAATACACTAATAAAAGAAATGATTTACCATATGAAATAGATGGAGTAGTCATTAAAGTTAATGATATAAACATGCAACAAGAATTAGGCTCAACAGTCAAATATCCAAGATGGGCAACTGCTTATAAATTTCCAGCTTTAGAAGCTTTAACCAAATTAATAGATATCAAATTTACTGTCGGAAGAACTGGTCAAGTAACACCAAATGCTGTTTTAGAACCTGTATTAGTTATGGGTTCAACCATAAGAAGAGCCACTCTCCATAATGAAGATTATTGTAAATGTTTAGATTTACGAATTGGTGATATTGTTTCCATAAAAAAAGCCGGTGATGTTATCCCCGAAGTTATAGAACCTAAACTAGAAAGAAGAACAGGAAAAGAAATACCTTTTGAAATGATTAAAAATTGTCCTATATGTGGCAGTTTACTTGAAAAAAAAGGCAATGTTGATTATTTTTGTACTAATAAAGACTGTCCTAAAAAAAACATTGAAAGTTTAATTCATTTTGCCAGTCGTAATGCCATGAATATAGATGGTTTAGGTACAGAAATTATTGAAGATTTTTATAATGAAGGTTTCTTAAAAACAATTCCTGATTTTTACCATTTACAAAATTATCGTGAAGAAATAATAAACTTAGAAGGTTATGGTAATAAAAAAGTAAATAATCTTTTAACCGCTATAGAAACAAGTAAAACCAATAGTTTAGAAAGATTAATCTTTGGTTTAGGAATAAGTGGTATAGGAGCCAAAAATGCCAAATTACTCGCAAGCACTTATAAAAATATTTATAATTTACAAAAAGCAACATATGAAGAATTAACAAATATTCGTGATATTGGTGATATATTAGCTCAAAATATTGTTAATTATTTTAAAAATCCTGAAAATATAGAATTAATAAATACTTTAGAACAATTAGGATTAAATATGAATTATAATGGAACAGCTAGTAAAGAAAATAGTTTATTTACTGATAAAAAATTTGTTATCACTGGTACTATAAGTTTTATGTCTCGAGATGAAATAAAAAATTTAATTGAATCTTATGGAGGAAAAACTATTGACAGTGTTAGTAAAAATACTGATGTTGTAATTGTTGGAGCAAATCCTGGAAGTAAATACGATAAAGCTAAATCTTTAAACATTCTTATTTGGGATGAACCTAAATTTAAAGAAATTGTAGATAGTTTGTAATTATTTACATTTTTTTGTGTAAAGTATTGTCAATTAATTATAAATTGCGAGTTTAAGAAAATAATGGTATAATATAAAAAACAAAAGAGGCGATATTAATGAAAAAAATAAAAAAAATATGGCAAGATAACAGTGTATTATTAGTTTTATTAATGATCTTAATAACATGTTTAATAGCCATTTCCATCGTAGTGGTCACATATTTTGTAGGTAATTCAAATACTAAATATGGTGATCGTTTAGATGATATTAAATCCCATCCATTTAAAGAAGAAGTTCAAGATGATATTATTGTTAAAATTGAAAGTGATAAAAAAATCGAAGAAGCAAATATGCGAACTTCAGGCAAAACAATTTATGTAACCATCAAATTTACCGCTGGAATTACTTTAGTAGAAGCCGAAAGTAAAGCTTTAGCATCACTAGATTACTTTGATGAAGATATTTTAAATTTTTATGATATTGAATTTATGATTAAAGCAGATTCTACTGAAAAAAGTGAAGGCTTTGAAATAATTGGTTCCCATAATGTAAGTGGTACTGGTGGTATTGTCTGGAATAATAACACAAAAATTGAGGATGAAGAAAAGTAGGTAGTTTATGAAAAATAAAAAAGGTATTATAATAACCTGTATAATTATTATCATTGTCATTATTATTGGCTTAATAACTTATAATATTTTAAATGATAACAATAAATTAACATCAAGTGAAAAAAAATGGATAAATGATAATATTAAAACTGTTCAAAATATTAATGTATTAAATGATGTTAATATTTTTGGTAATACAGGTTCTGGGGTATTTTATGAATTTATTAATGATTTAGAATTAGAAACTAAATTAGATATAAATCCAGTTACCTTTAATATGAATGAAAATCCTCAAGGATTAACTCTTAATTCTAAAACAATATTAAATGATAATGATCAAATATTTTATACCGATCATTATGTTTTAGTCGGCACAAAAGATGAAATAATAGCTAATTATACTAATTTAATAGATCGAAAAATAGGAGTTTTAAAAAGTGATTTATCATATATTTCTAGTTTTTTAAACAATGAAAGTGAATTAACTTTAGTAAGCTTTGATAATAAAGAAAAACTTCTTTCAGGAATTAATACAGAAAAAGAAGTAGATTATTTAATCGTGCCTTTAACTGTTTATTTAGATGCAATATTAGAAAATGATTTATACATAGTAAAACATTTATCAGATATTAAATATTATTATACTATTTCCGGTAATGATAGTAAATTAACTAATATTGTCAAAAAATTCTATAATAATTGGGCAAGTGAAAATCTTGATGCTTATTTTAAAAGAGAAGAATTTAGTTTATTTACCAATGAATTAAATATTACTGAAACAGAAGTAGATTCTATGCAAAGTGTTGTTTATAACTATGGTTTTATCAACAATAGTCCTTATGAAGTAATCATGTCTGGCAACTATGGTGGTATTATTGCCATGTATTTATCTGATTTTAAAGAATTTAGTAATATCGATATTAATTTTACAAAATATCGTAATCTAGATCGTTTTAAAAAAGCCATAAATAATAAAGAAATAGATTTATATTTTAATTATTATAATTTACAAGATGATTATAAAAAAATAAATTCTAAAATTATAGTAAGTTACAGTATTATAGCAAATAAAAGTAATAATATAGTTATAAATTCTTTAAATAGTTTAGCTAATCAAACAGTATATGTAGAAGAAGACAGTGTTATTTCTAATTATTTAGCAAGTATTAATAATATCAATATAAAAACATATAAAAATGATAAAGAATTAAAAAAATTAAATAAAAAAGATGTTATTATTGTCTTAGATAAAAATATTTTTAACTTATATTCAGGCAGTAATTTATCTAATTATACTGAAAGATATACAAATATTTTTAATAATACATATAATTTTAAATCTAAAAATGAAAGTGCTTTTTATAAATTATTTAATAAATATGTTATGTCATTAGATACTGATGAAATGATATATGAAGGAATGTACAATCATAATTTAACTGTAAAAGCAGGCAGTATTTTAGGTAATATAGCTAAATATATATTATTAACACTTGCTGCATTTGCTATTATATTTATAATCTTTTATAAAAGTAGTAAACGTATTAAAATAGCTAAAAAAATTCGTAAAGAAAATAAAATGAAATTTATAGATCAATTAACATCATTAAAAAATAGAAATTACTTAAATGAATATATAAATAATTGGAATAATAATACTGTTTATCCTCAAACAATGATAGTTATTGATTTAAATAATATTCAATTTATAAATGATACTTTAGGATATGAAGAAGGAGATAAACAAATTAAAGCGGCCGCGAATGTTTTAATTAAAACTCAATTAGACAACAGTGATATTATGCGAACAGATGGTAATGAATTCTTAATTTATTTAGTAGGATATACTCAAAAACAAGTAACTAATTATATTCATAAATTAAATAAAGAATTTAAAAAATTACCATATGAATATGGAGCAGAATTTGGTTATTCCATAATAAATGATAGTATTAAAACAGTTGAAGATGCTATTATTGAGGCCACTGAAGAAATGAAAAACCAAAAAAAGAAAGTTGATGAAGAAGATGCCTGAAAAAATAAAAAAGGGGTTCCAAAATTTTTTAAAAATATTAACTAAACCTGAAATGGAAATTTTACCAGGACATCTAGCTTTTGCTTTTGCTTTATCTATAGTGCCTACCTTAACAATCTTAACTTATGTTGCTTCAATTTTTAATGTATCAACCGAATTTATCGCTGAATTTATTAATAATGCTTTTAATTCTGATTTTGCTAATATGTTATTAGGTGTAGGAATGACATCAACTGCTGATTTTAATTTTTTCATAACTCTCGTTATTGGTTATATTATTGCCTCTAATGGTACAGCTTCTATAATAGTAAGTTCTAATACAATATATGGCATTAAAAATTCTAGTTTTTTCAAAAGAAGATTAAAATCCTTTGTTATGATTTTAATAATAATTCTTTTATTTATTTTCTTATTAATATTTGGTGTATTTGGTAATAAAATAATTGAATTACTTAGTTTAATGAATTTAAGTGATAAAATCATAACTAATATAACCTTAATAATAAATGTTTTAAAAGGTCCAATTTCATGGTTTATTGTCTTTTTATTTATTAAAATAATCTTTACAATGGCCCCTGATAAAAAAATCCATAGTTATGAAGTTAATAAAGGAGCAATATTTACAACAGTTGGTTTTATTGTAATAACTTATATTTATTCCCTTTATTCTACGCATTTTGCTAGATATGATGTTTTTTATGGTAATTTAGCAAGTATTATAGTCTTAATGATTTGGTTATATTTATTATCATATATCTTTACAATTGGCTTAGCTTTAAATTATCGAGAAGAGACAAATACTCTTGAAAAAACTGCAAAATTAGAAGTTATCAAAAAATAGATAACTTTTTTAGTTGCAATTTAAAAAACTTTAGTATATAATATACTTATAATAAAGGGGCTGTATATTATGAATAATAATGAAAACCAAAATAATGAAAGTTTAAACACTATATCTTTAGGAAATGTTGGACCAACTCCACCTGAACCAGTGGCTCCAGTAGCACCAACTCCAGAACCTACACCAGTAACTCCTGTAAGTCCAATGGAAGCGGTACCACCAGTACCAACCACTGAAAATGTTGAACCAGTGGCACCTTTAAATGCTGAAAATGTCGAAAGTTTGGAAGCAAATGTAATGGATGGACCTCTTAATATGGAAGAAACACCTCAAACTCCAGTACCTCCAGTAGCACCAACTCCACAACCTGCTCCAATACCTCCCGTAAGTCCAGTGGCACCTGTATCTTCCGTACCTCCGGTATCAAATTATGAAGTTCCTGAAACTATAAATAATTTTAATTCTACTCCTGTTTTTGATGATATTGGAACAGTACCTCCAATTCCTAATAATCCTGTTCCTAATGTAGAAGAACCTAAAAAACCAAAGAAAAAAGGTGGAAATAAACTATTATTTGTTATCGTTGTTCTTTTAGCCATAACAGCAGTTGGCGTAGGAGTTTATATATTCTTAAGTATTTCTAGTGGTAAAAATGCTGTTGTTGTAAAACAAGTAAACATAGAACTTGGAAGTAGTGTATCAACCAATATTAATGATTATGCAACCTTTAAAAATATAGATGTTAACACTTGTTCTTTAGATACAACTAAAATAACTGATACTTCAACCTTAGGAAGTGAATATCCATTTAATATTAAATGTGGCGAATATGTATATACTGGTAAAGCTAAAATAGTGGATACTACTGTTCCTGAAGTAACTATGAAAGAAGAATTAACAGTAGCCTTAAATAGCACAGTAAAACCAGAAGATTTTATTGAAAATTGTAATGACGCTTCTGATTGTACATATGAATTTAAAGAAGAAGCCAAAGTAACAGAATATTTAAAAACAGCAGCCTCATATAAAATAGATATAATTATAAAAGATGCTGCAGGCAATGAAGTAATTAAAACAGCAACTTTAACAGTAAGTAATGATGGAGCTACTACTCCTGAACCAAGTGATCCAAATTCAAGTACTACTACCAGTAAATATCTAGGATGTCCTAAAACTAAAGATAACCTAAATTATAAATTAAAATATGGTATGACTTCTGAAAATGTTTTAACAGGTAAAGTAATTAAAGAATATACATTTACTTTTAACAGTGTTGATGAATATACTAAATTTAAAAATGAAAATAGCACTAAAACTGAAGTAACTTATAATAATATAACAGGAACCCCTAAATTCGATGATGTTCTTCATATTTTAAGAATAAGTGTAGAACTTACTGAAGATGATTTAAAACAAGAAGAAAATACTACTCTTCCAAATACAATGGATGAATTAAAAGCCTATTATGAAAAAAATAATATAAAATGTGTTATTGATTATTAAAAACCTTGTTCAAAAAATAAGGTTTTTTTCATTTACTTTTCACAAATATGTTGTAATATATATATGAGGTGATTAATTTGAAGATTCTAATATGCGATGATGAAGCCTTAATAAGAGATGTTATCAAAGAATATTTATTATTAGAAAATTATGAAGTATATGAAGCCGAAAATGGCTTAAGCGCTATAGAAATAATAAAAAATAATAACATTGATTTAATAGTAATGGATATTATGATGCCCAAAATGGATGGTTATCAAGCCTTAAAAGAAATCAAAAAAATAAAAGAAATACCATGTATAATGTTATCAGCGCGTGGTGAAGAATTTGATAAATTAATAGGTTTTGATCTTGGCATAGATGATTATGTTACCAAACCTTTTTCACCTAAAGAATTAGTCGCACGGATAAAAGCAGTTACCAAAAGAACTCAAAATGAAAATAATATTTTTAAATATGAAGATTTAGTTTTAAATGATTTAGCTCATGAAGTAACTATTGAAGGTAATCCTTTATCATTAACTCCTAAAGAATATGAATTATTAAAATACTTAATTCAAAATAAAAATATTGCTTTATCCCGAGAAACAATATTATCAAATATATGGGGTTTTGATTTTTATGGCGATGAAAGAACAGTTGATACTCATGTTAAAATGTTAAGGAATAATTTAGGTAAATATCGATATTTAATAAAAACAATTAGGGGAATGGGATATAAATTTGAAATTAAAAAATAAAACTAGTAGCATTAATTTTAAAACATTAATTTATTTAATTGTTTTTAGTGTTACAATTCTCTTATTTTTATTAATATCGCAAAATATATTACTAAAATATTCCTATGAAAAATATCAAGAAAAGAAAATAAAAAATATTGCTACAAATATATCTAAATATAATATTGATGAATTATATAAAAATCTTGAAAAAATAGCATACAACAACAGTGTTTGTATAGAATATTATATAGATAATGAAGATACTATTTTATATAATACCTTAATGGTAGGATGTGGCTTAAACAAAAATAATAATCAAATAAAAAGTTTAATAAATAATATGCTTTCTTCCAAAAATATTATTGATCATGTTAAACTTATAAATAAAACTAATAATACAAAAGCTATTTTATCAGGTATAAAAGTAAATAATGGTGAAGTATTTATATATTCATTATTAGAAGATTTAAGTGGAGCCCGTATAGTATTAAAAGGTCAATTAATTTATATAACTATAATCGTAATTATTATCGCTTGTTTCATATCTTATTTTCTCTCAATTAAAATAACTAAACCTATAACCAAAATAACCAAAAAAACTAAAGAGTTAGGTTCCGGCAATTATAATATTGAATTTGAAAGAAGTGATGTTTTAGAAATAGATGAACTTGCTAATACTTTAAATCATTTAAGTAAAGAATTATCCAAAATAGATGAATTAAGAAGAGATTTAATGGCTAATGTATCTCATGATTTAAAAACTCCTTTAACAATGATTCGAGCATATGCCGAAATGGTAAGAGATATCACTTATAAAGATAAAGAAAAAATGGATAAAGATTTAAATATAATAATTGAAGAAACAGAAAGATTAAACATTTTAGTAAATGATATATTAGATTTATCTAAAATGCAAGCTGATGCTGAAAGCCTAAATATTGAAGAATTTGATTTATGTGAAATAATAAATCAAATAATAAAACGATATGATATATTAAAAACTACTGAAGATTATAAATTTATTATTGATTTACCACCAAAAGCTATAGTAAAAGCCGATAAACAAAAAATAATGCAAGCAATCTATAATTTAATTAATAATGCTATTAATTATACAGGCAATAATAAAAAAATATATATAAGAGTTATTGATCAAAAGAAATATTTTCTAATTGAAATAGAAGATACTGGAAAAGGAATTAAACCAGAAGAAATACCTTATATATGGGATAAATATTATAAAAAAGATAAAAAACATCAACGTAATATTGTCTCAACTGGTATTGGTCTATCTATAGTAAAAGAAATATTAACAAAACATAAATTTGACTTTGGAGTAAAAAGCATTCCCAAAAAAGGTTCAACATTTTACTTTAAAATAAAAAAATAAACTTTCACATAACTAACACATATTATACACATTAAAATGTTATCATTAATACAGAAAGGAGAAGTGATAATAAGAACACACTTTATAAACCTATACAAGAAAAAAATAACATATAAACTCAAACTCACACTTTAAAGAGAACAATCTAGTTCTCTTCTTTTAATATTTAAATAGTTTACATTTATAAATAAATATAGTATAATCAAATCAGTAGTGTGTTAGGAACTAACGCCTACTATTTCTTGATAGAGACGTTAAGTATTACTATACTGTTATTCACAGTAATTGTAATACTTGGCGTCCTTTTTAAAAATTTAAAAATTAAATCTTTAAAATAAGAAAGAATTACTTCTATCTTCATAAAACCACCTTCCTGCCTATTCCAAAACCCCCTAAAGAGATAATAAAATAAGATTTGAGTAAATTTTAAGAGACGCCAGTCCTAACACACAACTTTATCATAAAATAAAAATTATATTTTGTAAAGAAAAATCGGTCGACACAAATCGACATTATTTTTTATTTTAAATTATTTATCTTTATTTTTATCAAAAGTAATTTTTTTTATCAATACGACCTAAAAGATAATCAGCACTAACTTTATATTTAGTACATATTATATATAAAAATGGTGTTCCAATAATACTTTTAGCATGTTCATATATACTCCAAGTAGGTTGATCAATATGCAAAATATTAGCTATTTCAACTTGAGTTAATTTATTTTTAATTCTAAGTTCTTTTAATCTTTTTGATAATTTATTTTTGTTTATATCATATTTTAAATTATTATAATTTTTAATATTTGTAAAGCTAAATAAATAATCTAATGATACTTTATAAAATTTAGATAAAGTTATTAAATGTTTTATAGGAATAACTTGTTTTTCTTTTTCATATCTACTATAAAGACTATCACTTATTCCTAATAATTCTCCAAGTTTTATATTTGTTAATCCTACTCTTTCTCTTAAACTTTTTAAATTAATACCATAATTCATATTTACTTCACCTATATAATTTTCTCATATGTAAAATAAAATTTGTTAAAAGTCGAATAAATATCTATATTTTGTATTGACAATCTAATTTGGATAGCTTATAATTTAACTATAAATTAGAATTTTCTAAGATAGTTGATATTATAAATAGAAAGGTGAATTGTTTTATATGAAAGATACAGGAATTAAGTT
>CANQMC010000019.1 GCA_947624855.1 uncultured Bacilli bacterium
CTAAAATAATAGAGTTTTCCAACATTTTCAATCGGGATCATTTATAACTCGCACCACCCGTAAGCGACTAACATTTCGCGATTTGAATCATTTTTACCCCGCACCATCAATAAGCGGCTAACATTTTCTTATTAACACATTTTTTCAAATGTACTAATAGTATACTATAATTTGCTTCAAAAGTCAATATCTTGGAGTAAATTGCAAGCATATAACTTGTACTATTATTATATGCAAAATATACTTAATATTTATTCTTTAATTAAAATATTTGGATATTCGTTAAATATTTTTTCAGCAGATATATATTTATTTTCTAAAGCATATTTAAGTGTCATTACTTGATTATTTAATGTAAAGTTAATCAAAATTTCTTTATAATTATCACTTTTTATATAATAATTATTATTTTTATCTTTATAAATTAATTGTAATTTTTGATTATCATTATCTCTAAGATCTAAAATATTATAAAAAACATAATCTGTTTCTGTTTCAATTATTTCTCTTAAATCAATATTATATGAAATAGTATAATAAGTGCAGCCACCGCTTAAACTTGCTGGGATTAATCTTTTTCCATCACCCCAAACATAAATAGTGTCTATTAACTTATTATTATCATCGTACATTTCAAAATCAAAGGTATGACCATCACATAAAAAACTATCACCTTGTTTTTTACTACTTGATATAGCATTTAATATTTTCGATATTTTATCTTTATCTTTTATTATTCCCAATTCTTTATTAGATTTAATAATTATTTTTTTAGTATTTTTTAATTTAGTTTTGGTTTTTAATGCAATTGATTTATCATTATCAGAAATGTTATTAATACTACATTTATTATATATCTTTTCCAAGTCAATATCATTATTAGCACTATGAATATAAATTTTAGGTCCAAAAAGATATTCAGTCATTTGATATATAGAAAATTTTTCATTAAAATATTTATCAAAATTTTTCATTATTTTTGCATCAAAAATTCCTTTTTCAGGATAAGCTATTACATATATATTACTAGTATTTTTTCTATTGTATACTCCTTTGTAAAATTCAAATTTAGTATTAATATCTTTTATTATTTCATTTAATGGTATATCAATTAAATCCTTTTTATCAGATGCAATATGATAATTTAATTCATTTTCTAAACATTGGAAAAGCTTTTGATCTAAATCAGTTGTTATTTTTTTGTTTTCTTTTATAGAACTATATTTAATTCCTAAAAATAGTATACTAAATATAATTGTTCCTAACAAGATTATTAAAATAAATTTTTGATATTTTTTCATAAATAACTTTAAGTATAAATTTATAATTTGTATAAAATTAGTTATCTCCTTTCTAATTTCATTATATTATAAAATTAGAAAAAAGGCTAGGACTTGTTAGGCTCTAACATAAATACTAATTTTCCTTTTAATAGATAATTAATTCTTTGTAAAAATCATTATTTTTAAATAATGTTTAATAAAACTTTTAATATTTCATTAGAATTATTAATTTTTCCTAAAATAATTTTTTCTATTTTGTTTTGGTCAGAATATTTAATAAAAATGACATAATCTTTAAAAGTATATTTCATAATATTATCAATATATTCTTTTTTATTATCAGCATATTGAATAATTTTGTTTATATTTTTTATATTTATTTTAGTTTCTTCATTCATATATATTAATTTAATATTATTCAAATTATAAGTAAATATGTTTTTACTAATTTCTTTTAATAAATTATTGCTATCTATTGCTGAAAATTCAATAAATACAAATGGATATAATTTTTTTATTACATTGGTATTATTAATATTTGTATAATTAAGTTCATATTTAACAAAACTTAGGGAAACTTTTGAAATATCTATTATTATTTTACTTATATAATCTTTATTTAAGATAATATTATATGTAATATTTCCGTCATTACAAATGGCATTATTTGCTTTTATATTGCAAGTAGAATTTTTTATGTTATTCTTTAATTCACTAAGATTTAAGTAAGAACTTTCGCCTTCCCAAAAAACATTAAATATGGATTCTTTAGTTTCGGGATCAAAACATCCTGAATCCTCTAATTGATAATTAATTACATCATTAGTAAAACTACTATATTTTGTACCTTTTGTAATATTATCATAATATGTGCCTTTATAAACTAATTTTCCTTCCAAAGTAAATGCTATATGTTCATAATCATAATTTGCTTTTAACATATTTTCTATATGTTTAACTACTTTATTATCTTTATTTGGGGCATTATAATTTTCTTTTTCGTATATATTACTTTTTGAATTACATCCACTTAATACTAATAAAAAAGCTAATATTAATAATTTAATTTTTTGTTTCATGATTTATTCTCCAATATTATATTATCATAGTTTTAGACTTTTAAAAATTTATTTTTTAAGTACCAGGACTTAATATTGGAAGAAATGTATTTTTATTAAAGAATGGCATTATAAATTTAAAATAGTCATCGTCATAATTTTTTCTTATTTTCATGTATTCATCATATGAATATATTTCATCATTTTTATTAATAAATAATGTATCTTTTGGAAAATAATCATACCAATGACATATAATATCAAAATATACTTCTTTATCTTCTGGTATTTTATTTTCTCTAAAAAACGCTAACATTTCTTCAGGTGTATATTTACTTTCTTTTAATTTTTTTGGTTCATTAATATTTTCATTATTCTTATTTTGTTCTTTATGATGTGTTATTAAAATTATACTTAATTTACAACCAATAAATAGAATTAAACTTATAATAATTAATTTTTTCATTTTAATTTTTACCTCCTTAAACTCTCATTTAATTTTTTATGTCATATAGTTCTCCTTTCTAATTTCAGAATATTATAAAATTTAAAAAAAAGCTAGGACTTGTTAGGCCCTAACATAAATATAAATGATATTTTTTATTTTAATGAATTATATAAAGAATTAAATTCATTTATTATCTCTTTTTCATTATTACATTTTTCTATATTACATTCAATTTTATTTTTATAATACGAAAAATCATTAGTTAATTTAGAATTTTTATATTCTTCAAAATTTAAATTATGGGTTGATAAATTATATTGCCAATATTTGGTTATTTTATCTTTTTCATAACAAATATGTAATAATTCTATATCTTCCATATATGTAAAAGTTAAATTTTTATTTTTATTGTAAACATATCCATCATCTTGTTTTGTAAAATTCTTTTTTATTTTATTTTTTATTTTTGTTGTTTCTTTATCTAATTTAAAGGAAGTTTCTTCACTTTGATAATCATAAGACGAAAGTGATGTTTTTTTAGGGATTATATAATCATTACTAAAATATTTTTCTAAATTTAATTTTATTACTTTAGAATGATCTTTATATTTTATTTCTAAATAAAGATTGTTTATTATTTTATTAAAAAGTTTAAAATCAATATATTCATTATAACCTTTAGAATCTTCAAAATTAATTGTTTTATTTTGAGTTTTTACTATTAAATTATCTTTATTATTATATTTATAATATAATTTTAAATATTCAACATCTTCTTTAGTTTCTATATTTCCTAAATCAAAGTATAACATTTCTCTTGTTTTTATTAATAGACCATCTAAAATAGTTATAGCTTTATCATTACAATCTATTTTATATACTTTAAGAGAATTATAATTAGTAATAAAGAAATAACTTAAAAAGAAAATTAAGATTATAAATATAAATATAATTAATTTATTTAGTTTCTTTTTTAATTTAGTTTTATCTTCATATAATTTAATTGGTATATTAGTAATTTCCTCTTTATTAGTTTTTGTTTCTCTTTCACCATATAGTATTTCATTTATTGATATATTAAATATTTCACTTAAACGTAACATGCTAGAATAATCAGGACATGTTTTACCTCTTTCCCATTTACTTATGGCTTCTCTACCTATAGGAATCATTTCGGATAATTCATATTGAGTTATATTTTTTTCTTTACGTAAACTAGCAATTAATTTGCCTATTTTTTCGTTGTTCATAAAATCTCCCCCTTTTTAATTATACCTTATTTAATTTAAAAAAGCCATATTTAAATGACTTTATAAACCTCCACCTGAACCAAATGAATCTAGTTCTTCTTGAGTTACTACGACTGATATTCGCATTCTTCTATTACCGCATATAAACAAGGCTTCTCCTTGATTGTAATATTTTATACTATCTTTTTCAGATTCATTGATATCAATTAATTTAGCTAAATCATCAACCGCTTGTTTTCTTAAGCCCATGATTAAATAGTAAGAAGCATTATCAAAAATTGCTTTTCCATGAACTATCATATTTGGAGCAGCAAAGTCTGTTGGTTGTTGAGTTATAATGATTGTTCCTGTGTTATATTTTCGAGAACGTCTTTGGATTTGAGCTAAGAAATCTGCTCCTAATTCATTACGGCTAGATAATAAAACGTGGGCTTCATCAACCATCATAACTGTATTTATATTACGATCTAAACATAGACCCCAAGCATATTTTAAAATATTGAAGAATAAAGCATTTTTAATATTTTCATCACTATTCATTAATTCTCTAATATTAAAGACAATGAAATCACTATCAATACTTAAAGTAGTATGACCTGTAAAATAATATCTAAGTTCTTTAGTAAGTGGTCGTATTTTCAATTCTAATCTTTCAATAACGTCTTTTTCACGAGAAGCATCAGGCATCGATAAAATTCGACCTTTAATCGTGGCATAAACATCATCAAAGGTTGGAAAATCGGCACTAGTTAAAACATTAAAATCAGTATCAAAATCTATTTTATAACGTTTATATGTATCTTGTACTATTTCACTAAACATTGTTAAAACATCTTCTTCAATATCAGGATATAAATATTTCATAAAGGCTTTTAATTGTTGAAGAGTTCGAGTAAGGATGGTATAACCTAAACCTTGGGCTATTTCTTCTTCATCAGCATCGACAACAACTTCTAAAGGATTAATCATTCCAAAGTCGCCACCTTTACCTAAATCTAAGAAATCTCCGCCTAAAGATTTAGTCATTTCTTCAAGTTCACCTTCAGGGTCAATACAAACTACTTTACAGCCATTACGTAAGTGAGTTCTAAGTAATAGTTTTGCTGCGGTTGATTTTCCAGAACCTGATGTTCCTAATAAAATCATATTAGCATTATTACGATTATGTTCTTTTTTTATTTGATATAAGAATTGATTAAATAAGACTACTCCACCTGAAAAATCTATTCCAAATAAAGTTGCATTTCCGGGATCTTTAATACTATCAAAAACAAAAGGATACATGGCTGCAACTGTAACTGATGGTATAGGTGTTCCTATTCTATTTTCAACATCTTGTTTAGGAAAAATAGGAATAATTGATTTTAAAACTTTTTCTTGTTCAAACATTAAACTTATTCCCCGCATACCTAAAGCATCTAAATAACTACGAACTTGCATTTTTTTAATATCTAATTCTTCTTTAGAATCGGCACTTACCATAATATGCATTTGAAAATCAAAAATACGAGCTTGAGTAGCAGCAAGCATTGATATAAATTGCTCTAAAGATTCATAATCTTGGCGTACTCTTTCTTGAATAGTTTTATCTCTTTCACTTTGATAACGCATTTTTAAATCTGCTATTTCTTTATTTAACATTCTTTGTAAAGTACTAAATTCTATAGGAATATGTTTGATTGCTACTTTAACACCACTTATACTAGTTATATCTGATAAATAACCAATATAAATACTTTTAGGATAAGATATAATAGTCATTATAGTACAATATTTTCCACCTAAAGTAAATTCAGTTGGTTTAAACTCCATGCCTTTTGGAGCTATTTCACTTTTTACACTCATTAATTCATCACCGTCCCAAAAGTAGTATGTGCCCCACCATTTAAGAAATTATCTAAAATCATTCTTAAATCATCATTTGATGTTTGAGTAGAGTTAAGACCAGAATTGGCTAAACCACTTATTAAAGTATGAAGTTTTTTTTGAATTAATTCCATTCTTTTTTCTTTAAATAAAATGAAATATTCAGTATCAACAACATTATATTCGGCACTCATAAATAAATTGGCTTTATTAATATCTTCCATTACCAATTTCTTTTGAATAGGACTTCCTGTATCATTATATAAAACTTGCAATTGAGATAAATAAACACCTATATCAACTGGTCTATCAGCGATTATTAACCAAAATTCAAAATTAATAGAATTATAAAAATTTCTTAAATTTCCAATTATAGCATTTTGTAAGCCTTGATCGGCAATAAAGATATTTCGAGGATGAACTTTAACTCCTGTTACATATTCACCATTGTCAAGTTCAATCATACCATTTAAAATTTGTTTAATTGGTAACCAATTTTCACTGTAGCCATAATTACTTTTCGACATCGCTACTACACCAACCTCTCCATATATACTTTCTTTTTTCACTATAAAAAGTATAGACATTTATAATAAATTGTAAAACATTATGATAATTTGGTATAGGAAGAACTAAAAAACCCGTTATTAATGCAGGAGATAATATTAATATCATAATAGGAATATTTGCACTTTGAATTAATATTAGTAAAATTAAGGTTAAACCTGCTCCTGAAGAAAATAAAGCTAAATCTATGGGAGTAAAATAACCAAAGATTAATTGAGATTTTTTAGAATTTGCGGGAATTAAATAATTAGCATTCATATATATTCCTCCTACCTTAATATTTATTATATCAAATCATATTTATAAATTCAAGTAGCAAAACTATAAGACTATTTATAAATTCCAGTTATAGTACTATTTGGAGGTACATCTTTTAATATTATGGCTCCCGCTCCAATTTTGGAATTAGCACCAATAGTTATATTACCTAATATTATAGCTCCTGCCCCTATTATTACATTATCTTCTAAAGTTGGATGTCTTTTGTTTTTATCTTTACCAGTTCCTCCTAAAGTAACTCCATGATAAAGCATAACATTATTACCAATTATAGAGGTTTCACCAATAACGACTCCTGTTCCGTGATCAATAAAAAAGTTTTGACCAATTATAGCTCCGGGATGAATTTCAATACCTGTTCTATTTTTAGCTATTTCACTAAATAATCTTGCTAAAAAATATAATTTATGATTATAAAAGAAATGACTTATTTTATAAAAAAGATAAGCTTTAAAAAAAGGATATAATATAACTTCTAATTTACTATGAATGGCTGGATCTTTTGTTTTAATGGCTAAATAAAGATTTTTGAAAAATTTAAACATTTTACTTCACCAAAATATTATATGTAAATTTTAAAATTAATCAAAGAAAAAAAGCCTAAAGGCTTTAAGAAACAGTTTTATAATATTTATTTTAAGTTATTTAACAAGCCCAACCTTCATCATGATCTAAATTTGTAATTTCTTTTATAGTTTGTTTATCACTATCAAACTCATTTATAATATCAACATTACCAACACCATCAGTTCTAGTACCAGTACATTCTTGAGAAAGATAATAAAGTTTATTTTTATAATAAGAAGGCCTTTCAGTTACTATGTCATTAAATAAACTTTTAAAATTTTGATCAAGTATTTCTAAGTTTAAACCAACAAACCTATCTAAAATTATCATATTATTATTAAAATCATATATTGAAAAATGGATTCCTTCACCATGAGATGGTATGTTAGCAATTTCTTGACCATTATAAGTGAAAGATGCTTTTTCTTTATCTTTACTTACATCAATCTTTTTACTTCCTATCATAAAACTATTTTCTTTTGAATCTTGATTATAAATTTCTTTAACATCATTTAAACTTTTAACATCAATTTTAGCAACATTCTTAAAAAATTCATCAGAAGTCATATCATATGCTTCTTTAAAATTATTAGTATTAGAATCACTAGAACTATTTTCATTATTACTATTATTGTTGTTATTATTTTCTTCTACTTTAGAATCATTATTATTTTCTTTTATTTCAGTATTATCTTGGTTATTATTTTTATTATCCATAACTATATAAGTTATACCTACTGCAATTGTGATTAATAATATTACTATTATCCCATATAAAATTTTTTCTTTTTTCATTTTATATCAACTCCTCTAATTATTATCTCTTCTTTTAATTTATTCACAATTTTCCTCCTTTTCGAACTTAGTATAGCATACCCCCATGTCAATATTTAAATTTATTTCCCCATAAGTTTTGTAAACATAGTGTAAAACATCTTCATTAGAAAAAAAACCTAAAGCCTTTAAGAAACTACTTCACTACTATAATAGTAATAACCATTATCTTTAGCTTTAAATGTATGTTTATATTTTGTAAATTTATCTTTATTATTTTTTAATTCAGTAAGTGGATCATCATCAAGTTCTATTTCATAATTATTATAATAATCATTTAAAGTTTTATCATAATAATATGCGTGATATTCATAAATTATTAGTTCATCGTTTACTTCATAACTATCTATATAACTTACCTCTTGTGTATAAATACCTCCGCCAAGACTTAAAAAATAATTACTTTGAAATATAAAGCTTAATCCAAATTCATACATATCATCTTTGGTTTTTGTTTCTTCTAAATTATCTATAGAAATATTATAATTTTCTGATACTTTATTTTTTATATAGTCAAATGGAAAATAATATCTATCTATAAATTCTCCTTCATAATTAAAACTTAATTCATATTTAAGTCTAATTTTTAAATTCATGTCAAATGGACAATTTTCATTATCCCAACATGATAATTCATTTTTTAAAGCTTCACTTATTAAAGCTTGTTTAGGTATATTATTTATATTGCTTTGTTTTTCTTTATAAACATTATAATTAAAGTTTAGAGGCACATAATTTAAATATTTGTTTATTTCTTCTTCAGTTAAAGTATTTTTTTCTTGAACTTTATTTTTATTGTTCTCTTTTACTTTAGTGTCATTATTGTTATTATTTTTATTATCCATAACTATGTAAGTTATGCCTACTGCGATTGTGATTAATAATATTACTATTATTCCATATAAAACTGTTTCTTTTTTCACACTTATTCCTTCTTTCTTACCTTTATTAAATAAAGTATAATATAATATTTTTTATTTTAACAAACCCAACCTGCATCATGATTTAAATTTGTAATTTTATTTATAGTTTGTTTATCACTATCAAACTCATATAAAATATCAACATTACCAACACCATCAGTTCTAGTACCAGTACATTCTGGAATAAAATAATAAAGTTTGTTTTTATAATAATAAATAGGTACGTCACTCAATAAGCCTTTGAATAATCTTGTAAAATTTTGATCAAGTATTTCTAACATTACACCACCATAACTATCTTCAATTAAAATACAATTATTAAAATCATATACTGAAAAAGAATTTTCTCCTTCAGTATAAAATGGTACGGTAGCAATTTCTTGACCATTATAAATGAAAGACACTATTTCTTTATCTTTACTTACATCAATCTTTTTACTTCCAATCATAAAACTATTTTCTTTTGAATCTTGATTATAAATTTCTTCAGAATAATATAAATTATTAACATCAATTTTAACAACATTCTTAAAAAATTCGTCAATAGGCATATCATATGCTTCTTTAAAATTACTTGCATTAGAATCACTAGAACTATTTTCATTATTATTATTATTGTTGTTATTATTTTCTTTTATTTCAGTATTATCTTGGTTATTATTTTTATTATCCATAACTATATAAGTTATACCTACTGCAATTGTGATTAATAATATTACTATTATTCCATATAAAATTTTTTCTTTTTTCATTTTATATCAACTCCTCTAATTATTATCTCTTTTTTAATCATACTGTCACCCTTTCTTAGCTTTATTAAAGCAAATATTTATTTAGATATCAACTCTAATATTTAATTTACATTATATTTTACAGTTAACTTTACATTTTAGGTTCTTTTAATTTATTTTAAAAGTTACACCATTAATTGTAAGTGATTTTAGAGTATCTATATCTATTACTGCAGAATTTTCATTTATAACATAATCTATTGTTGGTTTTAAAAAAGTTATTTCATCGTGTTCATAATCTAAATGTGCTGATAATTTTGAATAATTTTGAAGAGTTATGTATGTATATATATTACTAGAATACATTATATTATAAACATATTGATCTAAATCATTAATTTGAGCTTGGGTTAAATCTTCAAAAGCTACATTATAATCAAAAGTAACTATTATATGCATTGGTGTAATTTTTAAATGTTTTACTTTACCTATTATTCCATCTTGGTTATAAACTACTTTATCAAAATCTAATTCTTTAATTTTCATTTTATTATTTTGTAAAATAAATGTTATATCATAATATTCATCATCTATAAAAAAACGCATTGTTAAAGGTTTATTTATAAGATCTTTTTCATGATTAATTGAAAAATTATAAGCATAATTTAAAGTATTTTCTTTTTCACCTAATAAAGCCATAGATTGTTCACAAAAAGGATAATCAAGTGTACATTTCATATCTAGTAATGGTTTATCATTTTCTATTGGTGTTTCTTCTAATCTAAATTCTTCAAATTTAGTACCTTCGGAAATAAAAGCATTATCAATATAAACTTTTTCTTTTTTGCCAATCATATCTAAACTAATGTATAAACTTTTAGTATCATATACTGTTTGATTTATTTTAATTGTAAAATCATCAAATTTATATTCATTATTTACTTCAGTTCCTCCTACACCATAATTATTTAATTCTTCTTCGGATTTATCAAATAAAATTTTTAATGTTTCATCAAAATTAAATATTTTTACTAAAGCATAAGTTGTGGTGGTACAAGCCATAAATATTAATACTATTACAGCAAATCTTAATAAATAAATTTGCTTTTTATTTTTCTTTTTGTTCTTAATTTTTTCTAGTATTTCTTTTTTTTCATAGGCTGATATATTTATTTGGTCTATTTCTTTTTTAAATTTATTCATAATTTTCCTCCTTTAAAATATCTTTTAATATTAATCTTCCTTCATGTAAATAAGAATAAATAGTATTTTCTTTAATATTAAGTATTTTAGCTATTTCAGGTCCACTGTAACCTTCATAATAATGCATATAAATTGGTATTTTATATTTATCTGGTAAATCTAAAACGATTTGTAATATTTCATTATTATGATCTTCGCTTTTAATCTCGAAATTTAATTCTTTATTCTTATTCCACCAATGTTTAACTTTATTTTTACAATAATTATTAGCTACTACTATTAACCATGCTTTTTCATGTTCTAAACTTTCAAATTGTTTATTTTTTTCCAAAAGCTTTGTAAACACACTGTTAACTGCATCTTCAGCATCATATTTATTACCTTTAAAATAAATAAAACATATTTTATATATCATATCTACATTGCGGTAATAAATATCTTCAAAATCACTACTCATTTTTATTCCTCCATTAATAATACAAATAACTTATCTAAATCCTTGGATTTTTTTTTAATTTTAATAAAAAAAACAAATAAGTAAAATTTTACCTATTTGTAATTAGTTTTTAAACATTAAAATATTAAATATTAAGATAAGAGTTACATTAGCAACATAACTAAATTGAAATCTTTCACATTCCATGATGGAAACTATTAAATCTGATGCACAAATGATCCAACCTTCTTTTGATTTTGGTTTAAACTCTTTAATACTTGCTTTTTCTTTACGATTTACAAAAGGTAAAAATCTTTTTAATAATACATGATGAAACATATGTGTTTTAATAGCTTCTTTTTCTAAATCAGTAACATTAAAATATTTTGAAGCATTTGTCGCAGCTGTTACAGGATGATTTAAATAAGAATTTTCTGGTTTATCTTTACGAGTTCCAAAAAAGAAATCATGAAGTAAACCCGCTCTGGAAACTGCTTTTAAATCAGCTTTAAATATTTTCCCTAATTTATAACTTAATTTGGCTACTCTAATGCTATGTTCATATTTACTGGTTCCATGATGTAAATCTTTTTTAGTTATTAAAAAGTTTTTATTTGTTAATATATCTTTTATATAACTTTCAAATTCATTGTTTGATTTTTTACTCATTCATTTAGCACCCCTTCAAGTACTGTAAAAACATTATATTAAATTATACCGCTTTTGTAAAGGTTAAATACATAATTTTACTATTTTTTACATTAAAATTATTTTATTATCTTTTACATCAACTTTAATTTTAGTATTAGGTTTTATTTCATCTTTAATTATTTTATCGGCTATTAAAGTTTCAATATTATGAGTTATATATCTTTTAATTGGTCGAGCTCCATAAGCTTCTTCATAGGATTCATTAATAATAAAATCTTTAGCTTCTTTGGTAATAGTAATAGTTAAATTTAAATCTTTTAATCGATCTTCTGTTTCTTTTATTATTTTATCTAATATATTAATTACTACTTCTTTACTTAAAGATTTAAAGATTACTATTTCATCAATTCGATTAATAAATTCAGGTCTAAAAGTTCTTTTTAAAGTTTCCATTACTTTATTTTTATCATTATTTTCTAAAATATATTCACTACCTAAATTAGATGTCATAATGATAATTGTATTTTTAAAATCAATTAATTTACCGGTAGCATCAGTAATACGGCCATCATCTAATATTTGTAGTAATATATTAAATATATCTGGATGAGCTTTTTCAATTTCATCAAATAATACAATACTATAAGGATTACGTCTTACAGCTTCAGTTAATTCGCCACCTTCATTATATCCAACATATCCTGGAGGCGCTCCAAGTAATCTTGAGACATTAAAGGCTTCCATATATTCTGAACAATCAATTCTAATCATATGACGTTCATCATCAAATAATTCGTAAGCTAAGGCTTTGGCTAATTCGGTTTTTCCAACTCCGGTTGGTCCCATAAAAATGAAAGAACCTATTGGTTTAGTTGGATCTTTAATTCCACTTCTCGCTCTAATAATAGCATCACTTACAACTTTAACTGCTACTTCTTGACCTATTACTTTTTTATTTAAATTAGCTTGTAAGCTTAATAATTTTTCTTTTTCGCCACTTACTAATTTTTGAATTGGTATATTAGTCCATTTAGCTATAATTCGAGCAATATCTTCACTTGATACAGTATCACTTAACATTTCACGATTGGTTTTTTTAGTTAATTCTTCTAATTCACTTTCAAGTTTAGGTATTTCCCCATGACGAAGACGAGCAGCTGTTTCTAAATCATAGTTATTTTCTGCAGTTTCTAATTTAAAACGAGCACTATCTAATTCTTCTTTCTTTTTATTGATTTTATCATTTAAATCTTTTTCTTCATCCCATTTTTGACGCATAGCTTTTTCTTCTTCTTTTAATTCATTTATTTCTTGCGTTAAATTTTCTTTTCTTTTTAAAGATAATTCATCTTTTTCTTTTTTTATTGCTTCATATTCAATTTCTAAACTCATGATTTTTCGTGTTAAACTATCTAATTCAGTTGGAACTGAAGCCATTTGCATTTTTATGGTAGCACATGCTTCATCAACTAAATCAATAGCTTTATCTGGTAAATAACGATCTGTTATATATCGATCAGATAAAGTGGCTGCACTTACTAATGCACTATCTTTTATATTAACACTGTGGAATAATTCAAAACGTTCTTTTAAACCTCTTAAAATTGTTATTGTATCTATAACGTTTGGTTCATGAACAGTTATTTTTTGAAGTCTTCTTTCTAATGCTCCATCGGTTTCAATATATTTTCGATATTCATTTAATGTAGTGGCCCCAATTAAACGAATTTCACCTCTAGCTAGCATTGGTTTTAACATATTACCAGCATCCATAGCTCCTTCGGCTCCTGCACCCACAATCATATGAATTTCATCAATAAATAAAATTATTTCTCCGTTGGAATCGCTTATTTCTTTTAATACTTTTTTAAGTCTTTCTTCAAATTCACCTCGATATTTGGCTCCGGCAATTAATGCACCTAAATCTAATGACCAGATTTTTTTATTTTTTAAAGTACTTGGTACATCACCTTTATTAATTCGAATTGCTAAACCTTCTACAATGGCAGTTTTACCAACACCTGGTTCACCAATTAAAACAGGATTATTTTTGGTTTTACGAGATAATATCCTAATAATTGAACGTATTTCTTCATCTCGACCTATTACAGGATCTATTTTATTATTACGAGCAAGTTCTGTTATATCTCGACCATATTTTTCTAATACATTTTCTTCTTCATTATTATTCATATTTGGATACATCTTAATCACCCTTTCTCTAAATAAGATTATAACACAAAAATTAGCACTCGTCAATATTAAGTGCTAATTATATATAATTTAATAAACAAAGAAAAAGTAGCAATAATTTTGTTTTATGCTACTTTAATTTATCTGTTAATTTTTATATTATTATCTAAAGTAAGATTATAATCTACATTTTGTAAAAATGACATAACTGTTTGAGCTGTTGCAGGATCTAAACTTTGAAGTGATTGTTATAATTGTTGTTGTACAGTAGTTCCTATAAGCATTTGTAATTCATCTAAAGACATTCCTTCGGTATAATTTGAACTTAATACATGCATTAAGCCTCTCATTTTTAGTGGATCACCAGATGCTTGTGTTTGTAAATTATCTACTGAAATATCATATGGATTATCCATTTAAAATACCTCTTTTCGTTTATTATAACATAAGCAGAAATTGTTTGCAAGTTAAATACAATAAAT
>CANQMC010000020.1 GCA_947624855.1 uncultured Bacilli bacterium
CTTTACTTGTTTTTTAGTTAATATAATTGTAACAGGACAAGTTGCTTATGTCTATTTTTTTTGTCTAAAAAAGAAGTGATGAATTTTATTTCATCACCCCTTAATGTTTAAGAACCATTAAAAAGAACAATTAAATATTGCTCAATTTATCTTTAACTATTTTACTAACCATACTCATATCAGCATTTGTAATCTTGGCATTTAATTCTTTCATAATTAAACCCATATCTTTCATGCTAGTAGGTTTTAAAGTATCAAATACTTCATTAATTACTTTATTAACTTCATCTAAAGACATTTCTTCTGGTAAATATACATTTAAAATATCAATTTCTTTTTGTAAACTATTTACTTCATCTAATTTATTATATTTTTGATATTCCAAAATTGAATCTTTTCTCGTTTTAACTTGTTTTTTAATAACACTTATTACTTCATCATCATCTAAGTCTTTTTTTTTACTTATAGCTTCTAATTGTAAAGCACTTTTAAGCATTCTTAAAACTGAAAGTTTAAACTTATCACCAGTTTTCATGGCATTTTTTAAATCATTAGCAATTTGTTCATTCATTTTAATCACCTTAATAATTATTATGTTTTCTAGCGTTTCTTAATTGCTCTTTTTTTTCATTTCTTCTCCGAACGCCAGGTTTTTCGTAATGCTTTCTCTTTTTTAACTCAGAAGGGACACCACTTCTAGCCACTTTAGCTTTAAACTTTTTTAAGGCTCCATCAATGTTTCCATTTTGAACTATAACTTTAGTCATTTATATATCCCTCCCTTCATTTATAATCTATAGTATAGCACTATTAAACTCTAATATCAAGTAATTTTTATGGAAAAACAGTAGTTTCTACCGGATTTTGTTCCAATTTATAACTATTTACTTCTTCTTTAATATCATTTTTTAACGAATTTAAAAAATTCCTTTTATAATTATTAATTGCTAAAGTAGTAAGCATCATCATTATTAAAATTAAAAATAAAGAATAAACTATATACATTGAAGCAAAACCCTTTTTTTTCATTTATCTTCACCAAAATAATTATATCAAAAAAAGGGCTTAATATAAACCCTTTTTGCAATTTTAGCTTAAATTGAACACATTTTTTTACTAACTATTCTTCTGATTGAAGAACCAAGTTTAACTCCAACTTCAATTAAAACGCTAAGCCCTTTGACTAAAGCTGTTAAAACTGTGCCAGATAAAGCTCCTCCTTCAATCATTAATAGTTCTTTATTGTTTATCCGATCCATTAGCATTTCACCGGATGAACATACCCATATATTACAGAGGCTAAAAAAGCAACTCCGACACATACCGTTCCAAATATTGCCGCAAAAGTTCCAATTGCCCCTCCTTCAATATTAGCTAATTCTTGCATTTGTAATCTTTCCATTTTCATCCTTCCTTTCTATTATTAAAATATTTTACGAGGTAATTTTAAAATTTGTATTAAGCTTATAAATAAAGCTTTTAAAACTCTACAACCACCTTCACAATTTAATAAGAAATTAGTTGTTAATTTTTCCAATTGTTAAACTCCTTTCTTTTTTAAAACATTCTTTCTTTTATTTTAGTAATTATTCTTTGTTTATTATAATAAAAATTAATATCTACTATCTCTTTATCTTTATAAGTATCATTAATATCAAGTACGAGTTCGAAATAACTTACTAAATTTTTTTCATCTATTTTAAGCTCTTTCTTATTTATTCGATATTTTAAATTTTTATTATTAACTTTAATTTTTTGAAATTTTATATTACTAGGAATAGCCACTACTAAATGACAACTATTATCGCATGTAATATAACCTTTAGTTTGATAATTGTCATAAGTTTTTATTTTAAACGTTAATAATAATATCAAGAATAGTAAACTTATGATAATAAATACAATCATTTTAAACTTTGGTTTTACAGCCAAGAAAGCTTCTTTATTATCTAATAAATTAACCATAAGCTTCACCTAAATCAATCACTTTATTAAACAAATTATCTACTTTTTTGTGTGATACATATATAAGAGTTTTATCTTTAAAGTGTTCTTTAATGTTATTAATAATTTCTTTTTCCATTTCAAAATTAACTTCGCTTAAAGCTTCATCTAAGATAATTATTTTAGCATCTTTAAGTAGTCCTCGAGCCAATATTATTCTTTGTCTTTCACCACCACTTAAATTATTTAAAGCGGCATTAAGCATAAAATTAAATCGATTTGGTCTTTTATTTATAACTTCTTCTAATTTGCAAATTTTAATCACCTTTTTAAAGTCTTCATCTAAAACATCCCGAAAGCACACAATATTATCTCTAATAGTTCCCGTAAATAACTTTTCATTTTGGCCTACATATAATATGTTGCTTCTTAAAGCCTCAATATCGTAATCTTGTTTACAAGCATCACCAATCATTATTATTCCCATATTTTCAAGTTGATTTTCTATAATTAGATTACAAATTGTACTTTTACCACTTCCACTTGGACCTTTTAAGAAAACTTTATCTTGAGGATTTATTTTAAAATTAACATGTTCAAGTATATTTGTTATTTTATTATAAGAATAACCAACATCTAAAGCTTCAATTGTCGTATCATTGATATTTTTTAAACCAACTCCTTCTTCTTCCTCAGGTATATTTAAAAACTCACTAATTTTATTAAAAGAAGCTTTTAAATAATTATACTTTGGAATTAAATCAATTAAATCTTTAACTGGATTAAATAAATATATTATAATACTATTAAATGTAACTAAACTAAGTAGTTGTAAATCACCTTTATAAATTAAATATACTCCAAAAGTTGTTATAAGAAATAAACCTATTTCATAAATAAAATTTTTCAAAAAATCAATTACATTAAGTAAGCTTTGAAATTTAAAATCTCTTTTAAACATTTTAATTAACTTACTATTTAGTTCATATAAAAACTTTTTAGTTAAATTCATATGTTTTATACTTTCAATCATTTCGACATGTTCAACTAATGTTTCATTAAATTCCGTAGCACTTATTATACATTCATTTACTTGTTCATAAATTACTTTATTAAAAATTAAACCTACGATTATATAAATACTAATTATTAAACAAAGAAGAAAAAATAATTTTGCATTTATAAAATATAAAACAATTATCGAGCCTATTATTAAAATCGAATTAAGAATAACATTTGTTAGAAATTCCGCTAGCATTGATTTTATTTCACTAAGTTCTTGAACTCTAGAAATAACTTCACCTGTAGTTCGATTTTGAATAAATTTTAAAGGAAGTTTAAAAATATGTTGTAAAAAATCTGTAAAAATTTCAGTATCTAAATTTCGATTAAAGAAATTTAAATAATAATTTTTAAAGAAACTAATTAATACTTTTATTATTCCTAAAATGAGAAACAAAACTATAATAAATTTTAATAAACCTAAATCGCTTCCCAAATTGATACTTGAAACTGCTACTTGAAAATAAAAATTACTTATTATGACTAAAATCATAAAAACTATATTGATTAATGATATAATTCCAAAAAGTTTTTTATTTTTTAAAAGTAGATTTTTAAATACCATCCAAATAGTTACTTCTTTATTTAAAACTACTATTTGATTTATTGGATTAAGAAGTATTAATACATTATCCCACTTCGAATTAAATTCTTCGATAGACATTTTAATTTTGCCTTTTGCTGGATCCATAAGCCCCACGTATTTATCGGTAATTTGATAAACTACAGCAAAGTGTTGTAAACCATTTTCTAAAGTTAAATGGCATATCGCGGGTAAATAAATATTTTCATTAAAAATACTTTCTACTTTAACACCTAATGCATCAAATCCATAACTTGTAGCCGCCCTAATTAAATGATAAGCTGTTGTTCCCTTTTCATTAACACAAGTATCTTCGCGAATTTTTTCAATTGGTACGTACCCATCATAATACTTGATAATAGATTGAAGAGCACAAGGGCCACAGTCTCTTAAATCGTGTTGCTTAATGACTTCAATTTTTTTCATATTTTTCCTCCCTTCCCTTATATTTAAAACACAAAAAATCGATTTTGCCAAGCTTTTTTTGCATTTGACCACACTTTTTTAAGATTAGCGCCACAATTCGACAAATTTCGCGCTAAAAATGTGTATAATATAGTCCCCAAGAAAGGAGGAATAGTATGTCTATTGGTGAAAAAATAGCAAATATTCGGGTTAATAAAAACATCGAATCTAAAAAAATTGCTAAATTATTAAACATCTCAAATAAAGAATATAACATGATTGAAAATAATATGCGTTCAATTTCTATTCGCAAATTAAATCAATTAAGTAATTTTTATCGTGTATCCCTAGATTATATATTTGGTTTAACTAATAATCCCCAAAATGATAATACTAGAGATACAATTGATTATCGTTATTTAAGTTTTAGTTTAGCTTTTTTTCGAAAAAAACAACATTTAACCCAAAGATTTATTGCCAAACTTTTTCATGTATCACCCGCGACAGTTGGTAAATATGAAAGATATTCTTATAATATAAATCCTTTGTATTTATATTCTTATGCCAAATATTTTAATATATCTATTGATTATTTATGTGGCAAAACCTTAAAAAAAGAAGTACTTTAATCTTCAAGTACTTCTAATAATACATCATCATTTTTAAACAAATCGTATTTCTTGACAATAAACCTAAATATAACTTTTAATAAAGCAATACAAGGGGTTGCGATAATCATTCCAATAATACCAAAGAAATGAGCAAACACTAATAAACCAATCATAATAGTAACCGGATGCAATTTAGTTGTTTTGCTCATTACTATTGGTTGTAGTATATAATTTTCTAATAATTGCACAATTACACAAACGATTAAAACCGCAAGACCAGTAATTGAACCTTGACTAAAGCCTACGATAACAGCGGCAGCTCCTCCAATATATGGTCCAATATAAGGAATTAAATCCGTAAGTCCACAAACAACACCGAATAATAAAGGAGCATTAAGTCCTACGATAGCAAATCCGATTGTATCACATACAAATACCATAAAAGCCACTAATAAAGTACCACTAACTGTTTTTCTAACTTCTTTTCCAATATCTGTTAATAATACTTGTATTTCATATTTATTTTTATTAGGTACAAGTTTTAAAAAATGTTTAGAAATAGCATCAAAATCAAAAAGCATATATAAACCTACAACTAAACTTATTAATATAGTTCCAAGTCCCGAAAAAACATTACCTAAAATACTTATTATAGAATTAGGTATAGAATTAGCAAATCCTACTAAACTAGTACCTAAACTACTAAATAAATTATCTTTAAAATTTGTTAAATCAATTCCACTTATAGCAACTTGATCAACAAAATCATTAGCTAAAGTTTTAAATTTATCTAAAATAGATGGTAAAGTAGCAATTAAATCATTAATTTGATTATATAAAGTTGGAATTAAAACTCTTAAAAATATATAAATAAAGATTAATAATACTGCATAAATTATTAAACTACCAAATATTCTTGGTATTCCTTTATTTTGTAATTTTGTTACCAAAGGATTAAATAACCAGGCAACAACAAAACCAATAAATAAAGGAGCTAAAACTTTTAATAAAGTAAGTAAAAAATGCCAAACATTTAAATTTTTTAAAATAATTGTTCCACATAAAATAATTGCGACAATCATTACAATATATAAAAGTTTTAATATTTTTTTAGTTAAAGATACTACTTCATTTACTTCATTATTATTAATTTCTGTAGTTTTTTTATTCATATTAAACCCTCATTAATTCTGATTCTTTTTCTTTAAATATTTCATCTATTTTTTTATTATAAGTATCTACTAATTCTTGAACATCATTTAAATATAACTTTTCTTCATCTTCTGGTATTTCCATTTTTTTAATATCATTATTAGCTTCTTGTCTTATATTTCTAAGAGCAATCTTTGCTTCTTCACATACTGCTTTAGCTTGTTTTACATAATCTTTTCTTTTTTCTTCAGTAAGTTCAGGCACAGTTAAAATAATAACTTCTCCATTATTAATTGGAGTAATTCCCAAATTAGCTTCATTAATTGCCCTTTCAATATCTTTTAAAGCTCCTTTATCAAAAGGTTTTATCATTAAACTTCGAGCTTCAGGTACTGTAATATTAGCTAAAGCATTAATTGGAGTTAATGTTCCATAATAACTAGCACTAATTCCATTTAACATGGCAGGATTAGCTCTTCCTGCTCGAATATTAATAAGTTTAGTCTCTAAACTTTCAATTGTTTTTTTAAATTTAATTTCGGTATTATCCATAATATTTCCTCCTAAATATATTTTATAACATTTTTTAAGATATTTCTACTAAATTATATTATTCTTTTTCTAAATAATTTTTAAACATTTCTTTTAAATTTTGAATTTTAATCCCACTGTTATATTGATTCCAATAATCATCAGGACTTATATTACCATTTTTAATCGCCGTTTCATTATCAAAAGCCACAATTTGCCCATTTTTAACAATTACTAAAGTTGGAGCATATATATTTTGTTCACCTGTATCTATCACAGGTAAAAAACTACTTAATTTATTAACTATACTTTCATAAGTTCCATTATTATTATTTCGATCTTCTAAAAAATCATAATATAATATTTTTTTAACTCCCACTTCTTTAGCAGCATCATTTACCAATTTAGCATAATAACCAGTCCAATTATTATTAGGAAAACCCATAAATATAATGGCACTTCCATTTTTAATTGTGATATAAACTTCATTAGAATTTACATAAGTAAATACATTATCTTTACTAACATTACTATATTCTTTATCAAATTTTTTATTATCTTCTTTTTCAACAACATAAAAATCTCTAGTACCTACATATATAAAACCTAATATTATTAAAAATATTAAAAAAATATCTATTTTTGTCTTTGTTTTCATTTTTTTCACCACATATTTATTATATCATTATTTTAAATATAAATTAAGCAAAAATCAAAAAACATGTTAACTAAATGTTAAGCAAAAGAAAAACTAACTAAGTTAGTTTCCTTTAATTTGATTCATTACTTCTTCGGCAAAGTTTTCATTTCGTTTTTCAATACCTTCTCCTACTTCAAAACGAATCATTTTAACAATTTCGCCACCTTTATTTTTAACATAAGTAGCAACACTTATATCTCCATCTTTAATAAATGGTTGTTCGGCAAGGCAAATTTCTTTAAAGAATTTTTTTATTCTTCCTTCAACCATTTTTTCTGCTATATCGGCAGGTTTACCTTCACCAATTGCAATTTCTTTTTGAACGGCTTTTTCTTTTTCAATAACATCATCTGGTACTTCACTTTCAAATACATATGAAGGACGCATTGCGGCAGCTTGCATTGCTACATCTTTAGCCACTTCTTCATTTGCTCCTTTTATAACAGTTAAAACTGCTATTTTTCCGCCCATATGTAAATAAGAGCCAAATACTTCATCATTATTTTTTTCAACAACATCAATTCTTCTTAAAGTTAACTTTTCGCCAATTTTAGCTACTTTAGCTATAATTAAATCATTAATAGTTCCTTCATCACATTTAAGTTCTAAAGCTTCATCTAATGTTTTAGCATCACTATTTAAAATAGTATTTCCAATTGTGTCGATCATTTTAGTAAATTCTTCATTTTTACTTACAAAATCTGTTTCACTGTTAACTTCTAAAATAACGGCTTTATTATCTTTAATATAAATATTAGCTAAACCTTCAGCAGCTATTCTTGCTTCTTTTTTAGCATTTTTAGCAATACCTTTTTCTCTTAACCAATCAACACTTTTATCCATATCACCATTACATTCTGCTAAAGCTTTTTTACAATCCATCATCCCAGCTCCAGTTATTTCCCGAAGCTCTTTTACCATTTTTGCTGTAACTTCCATCTTTATTCCTCCATTATTTTAAATTATTAATTAATTCATCTTTTTTCATTGTTGAATAACCTTTAACTCCTTGCTCTTTAGCAACTTTCTTAAGGTCAGTTAAAGTCATTGTACTATAATCTATTTTTTGAGTTTTAGACTCTTTAACTTCTTTAGTTTCTTTTTCCTCTTTCTTTTCTTCTTCGATTTCTTTTTTAGGTTCTTCTTTAACTAATTCTTCCATTGTTTTAATTTCTTTAGCTTTTTTATCATCTTCAGTAACATAATCAACCATTTCTAAATTGCGAGCTTCACATATAGCATTATTTAATACTCCAAGCAAAACTTTAACACTTCTAACAGCGTCATCATTACCTGGAATTACATAATCTACATCATCTGGATCACAATTAGTATCTACAATTCCAAATACTGGTATTCTAAGTTTTCTAGCTTCTCTAATTGCATTTATTTCCTTTTTAGGATCTACAATAATTAAAGCATTAGGTAACTTATTCATTTCTCGAATACCACATAAAATTTTATTTAATTTGGCATATTCTTTTTTAAGACCAATTACTTCTTTTTTAGGTAAAACATCAAATTTACCATCACGTTCCATATTTTCAATATCTTCTAAACGTTTTACTCTTCTTCTAATTGTTCTAAAATTAGTTAAAGTACCTCCAAGCCATCTTTCAGTAACATAATAAGATTTACTTCTTAAAGCTTCTTCTACTGCTACTTCTTGAGCTTGTTTTTTAGTACCTACAAATAAAAAAGTACCTTCATTTTCCGCGATAGCTTTAATCTCCTTATAAGCTTCTTCTAATTTTTCTGTTGTTTTTTCAAGATTGATAATATAAATATCCTCTCTTGTACCAAAGATGTATTCCTTCATTTTAGGATTCCATCTTTTAGTTTGATGTCCAAAATGGACTCCAGCTTCTAATAAATAACTCATAGAAACTACGGCCATAAATTAATCCCTTCCTTTCGTTTTTACCTCTTAATCTATCATCATCTTAACGCCACCTCTTCGGCACTAGGCTTTAAAACTCCTGATTAATGTGTATTTGCAATTTATTTGCCGAGAATATTTTACTATATATTATATAAAATTACAACCCCTTAAATTCTTAAAAAAGAAAAAAACCTTAAAGGTTTTAATTTTTTAATGGCGGAGCAGAGAGGATTTGAACCTCCGCGCCAGCATTCACCGACCTAGATCCTTAGCAGGGACCCCTCTTCAGCCTCTTGAGTACTGCTCCATAAACAAGTTACTATCTAATTTTACAATAAATAGTAACTTTAGTCAATATTATTTTTAGCAATAATTAACAATTTATACTTATTTTGTCCTAATCCGACGATATTCTTCTTCTAAATATTTTGGTAAATCATGATTATAAACATATAAATGCTTATAAAAATCTAAAAGATCATTAGTATTACTAAATACATTTTTTAACCCAATTATATCAGTATCAAAACCATTCATTCCTAGATCCCCAAAAATATTAGTTTTAAACTTTGAATCTAAAGTAAAATTAGTATCCCATGTTAAATTAAAATTACCTTTTATTAAAGGCGAATTACTTATTTTAACCCAACCTATAAAATCTTTAAATACTTTAAGTTCAAATGCATTAGAAACAGTATTAATTTTAAAAGAATCCCCATATTTATTAATTATTCCATATAATGCTATTTCTCTAAATAAATTTTGATTATGTAAAATAAAATCTTCCGTTTCTTTATCTAAAAATGTTCCTATAGTTTTACCATTTTTTAAATATTTTAAAACAATATTTCTCTTTTCATTATCTTCTAAAATCATATATATTGGATTATGCATTTTATAATAAATATGTTCTACATTTGGTAGTACTTTTTTAATTTCTTCTACATAAGGAGCTAATATATGTTCTTTCCTTTTTTCTTTTTCTTTTAAAACTTCTAAAATATAATAAACACTAATAAGTTCTCCCTTTTTTATTTCACTAGGTACTTCATCACCCTTAATTAAACTATTTACATAATTTTTAAAACTACTATTAATAACCATACTTTCCCTCCTATTCCATTATAACTCTTTTTTTAAGAATAATAAGCCTTTTTTTACCAATAATATAAATAGGTGAAAAAAATGGAAAATAAAATAATAAAAAGACTACAAAAAGAATTTACAAAAACACCTGATTTAACTATTAAAAAAATCAAATTATCTTTATTAGATACCGTTTATGTAGTTTATTTAGAAACAGTTTCATCTAGTGATAAAGTAAATGATTATATTTTAAAAAATTTAAGTAATTTAAGTAGTATTAAGAAAAAAAATATTTATAATTTAGATAGTATATTACCGGGGCCTAATACTAAAGTAATTAATGAATATGATGAAATAGAATTTTATATTACTAATGGTTTTACGGTTATTATAAGAAATAAAGAAATACTTGCGATCGAAACAAAAGCTGATATTAATCGTAGTATTTCAACACCTGATTCTGAACCAGCCACTACAGGTCCTAAAGATGCTTTTACTGAAAATTATCAAATTAATATGGGTTTAGTTAAAAGAAGAATTAAATCTCATGATTTAAAAACTGATGAATTTGTAATTGGTCGTAAAACTAAAACTAAAGTTGGAGTTTTATATTTTAATGATATAGCGGAAGAACAAATAATTGAAAATATCAAAAGAAAATTAGAAAAAATAGATATTGATGGTATAATAGATTCTTCCATGATTGGTCAATTATTAATTGATGAAAATAAAGTTCGTTTTCCAACTTATATGTTAACGGAAAGACCAGATAATGTTTCTCGAGCTTTACTTGAAGGAAAAATAGTTATATTAGTAGATACATCCCCTTTTGCCATAATTTTACCGGCTTTTTTCATTGATTTTATTAATCCTGGAGTCGATCAATATGGTAAAAGTAAAAATGTTAATTTTATTAAAATGGTTCGATTTGCTTGTTTCTTTTTATCTATGACTATACCTGCTATATATATCGCGGTAGTTAATTACAATCAAGAAACCATTCCCACTAATTTATTAGTTAGTTTTAGTATCCAGCACGATGGTGTTCCTTTTCCTGCGATAGTAGAAGCTTTTATAATGCTTTTTATTTGTGAAATGCTTCGGGAAAGTGATATTAGATTTCCTAACTCTTATGGCAGTGCTATTTCTATTTTAGGAGCCTTAGTTTTAGGTGATGCGGCAGTTTCTGCGGGAATCGTAAGCCCTATTATGATAATAGTTATTTCTCTAACTTTCATGGCAAGTTTAATATTTACAGAAGTAGAAGTTACAAATGCTCTTCGTCATATGCGTTTTATTTTTATTATTTTAGCATCTTTCTATGGCATTTTAGGTATTGTCTTTGGTATATTTTATTTCTTAATTCGTATTAATGATGTTTATTCTTTTGGCAAATCTTATTTTTATCCATTAGTTCCTTTTGATAAAACATATGCCCTTAAAACTTTACTTAAAGGTGAAACTAAAAAAGATACTAAACGTAGTAAAATGCTTACTAAGAAAAATTTTACTAAACAAGGAGAAAACCTATGAAAAAATTATTAATTCTCTTAATTATTCCTTTTATTTTAAGTGGCTGCTATGACTATAACGAATTAAATGAACTTGCTATCATCTCAGGAGTTGGCATAGACTATGAAGATGATGAATTTAAAGTAACTTTTGAAATTTTAAGTACCAAAAAAGAAGGTGAAACATCAGCCTCATCAAGTACTTATAATGTTACGGCTAGTGCTAAAACTGTTACTGAAGCTTTTGCTAAAAATGGTAATAATATGGATAAAGTAGCTTATTATGATCATATTGAAGTTATCGTTATAAGTGAAGAAATAGCTAAAAATCATTTAGAAGAAGTAAGTGAATACTTAATTCGTAGTTCTAAACTTCGTAATGGATTTTATCTAACTATGACTAAAGATAATTCAGCTAAAGATATAATAACCGCTACTTCTAAAGAAAAACCTATAGCTTCCACTTTTATAGTAAGTTTACTTGAAAACAACAATGATGCTGATTCGGCTAGTTATTATGTACCTTTTACTAAAACTATTAAAACAATGTTAACTGATGGTGAAGATGCTATTATCTCAGTTTTAAAACTAAAAGATAAAAAAGAAATAACTTTATCTGGTTTAGCTGTCTTTAATGGTTTTAAACTAACCAATACTTTTAATACTAAAGATTCATCTTTAATTAATTTATTAAATAATTTTAAACCAAAAACAGTTTTTTTTGAAAAAAGTTGTAAAACTGGTAAAACTGTTATAAGTATTTATGAAAGTGATATTAAAATAAAACCTAATAATGATTATGTTTTAATTGAAGGTAAACTAAATGCTAGAATCAATGAAGATAATTGTAATAATAACTTAAAAGAAGAAAAAACTTATCTTAAATTAGAAAAAGAATTTACTAAAATAATTACTAAAGATTTAAATAATTTAATTGATAAATTAAAACTTAGTAGATCAAATGCTTTAAGTATTGGCAAAAATTATTATAATAAATATCGTCAAAATAATTATTTTCTTTGGTTAAATCAAGATTTTAAATATAATTTAAATTTAAAAATAAATAAAAAAGGTCTAATATTTGAGGTGAAAGAATGAAAGTAAAAAATGCTAGTGTTCTCTATTTTTTAACAAGAAGTTTATTCTTAGGTTTTGGTTTTTCTCTTTTATATACATCATCTAATAAAGATACTTTTATCGGAGCTATTTTAGGTACCTTTATTGGTTTATTATTTACTTATATCTATAGTTATCTAATAAAACTTAAAAATAATCAAACTCTAAAAGATATATTTAAATCAAAATTAGGTCTAATTACTAGAATAATGTATCTTATAGCAACTTTAATAATTTTATTATATGTTTTAGTTATTTATAAAATATTTGTTACTAGTTTTCTTTTAGTTAGTTCACCTGAATTATTTGTTACTATTCCTTTTCTTATCTTAGCTATATTTTTAGCTTTTAAAAATCTAACAATCATTAAAAGAATAGCCGCATCTCTTTTACCTATAAGTATAATTATAGCTATAATAACATATTTAAGTTTAATTGGTTATGTTGAAACAACTAATTATTTACCAATTTTAAATAATAATCCTCTAAATATATTTAAAACTGCTTTAATCTTTGGAGGTATTAGTTCTTTACCTAACATTTTAACTATTCACTTACAAAATGAAACTAAAAGCTTTATAAAATATTATTTAATAGCCGCTATAATTTTAATTATAAATATAATATTTATAAGTGGTGTTTTAGGTGAAAGTTTAATAAATATTTTTAGATTCCCAGAATATATTGTTTTAAAATTAATTAAATTATTTCAATTTATCGAAAAAGTTGAAAATATTCTTTCAGTTATTTGGATATTTGATCTATTTATAACAGCTACAATGGCTATCTATTCAATTAAAGAATTAGTTCCCCAAAAAAATAATAAAATATCTACTATTTTAATTCTTTTAATAATGATTTTTATAATCGATAATATCTTTGCTTTTAATTATGTTAATGAACTTATTATTTATCATATCTTACCCCTATTATCTTATATAATTATTATTCCTTTAATAGTGTTATTCTTTATTCTTTTAAAAAAGAAGAATCAATAATATAATAAACATTTTTATATTTATATTTATCTTTTTTATTTAAAGCATATAAAAATACTTCAATTTTATTAAATCTTAAACTTTCAATTAAATGATCACTTGCAACATCATATAATACTCCCATAAAATCATAATTATATGTACTACTACTATTAAGTACATAATTAAGTACTCCTACTTTAAATGAAACATTATTAAACTTTTTAATAACACTTCCAAAAAAACTCATTACATATATTTTTTTATCTTGATATTTAGTAAGTAATTTACTAAATTTTTTAATATCTATTTTTATATCTTTAATATCTATTAATATAATTTTATTAGTTTTTAACTTTAAAACATCTTCAAGTTTAATAACTCCTTTTTCTTTTAATTCTTTATATGTATAATTCCATATAAATTTATTATCTATTAAAGGATTATGATGCACTACAAATTCTTTATCTTTACTTGTATATATATCTAATTCAAAACCTACATATCTATCATCATTAATAGCTAATTTAAAAGCTTCTAAACTATTTTCTAAAACACCTTTATTTACTATTCCTCGATGCGCTATAAACATAATAAAATCACCATTAAATTATATTAATAATAAATATATAATTTAACAAAAATAATGTCGAATTTAGTCGACCGATTTTTCTTTACATAATCTAACTTTTATTTTATGATTTATAATAAAAATTACAAAAAAGCAATTTCCTATAAGACAAAAAAAGTCAATCCTTATCTTTGTTATGATTAACAAGATAGAGATTAACGTTAACCCTAAAAAGTAGACGTTATGATCCTAACGCACTACTAATTTGATTATACTATATTTTACTTTAAATGTAAATATCAATAATAATTCTTGCCTCTATATATAAATTTGAAACATTAATAAAATAAATAATATAATTAGAAAAATATATAAGATAATATATAATAAACTATAAATGTTTAATAGATAAGCTATAGAGGCAAGTACAAACATAATTTACATAAAACAAAAACAATGCTTTACATATACTTGACGTACATTCGTCGGCTCGGACTTTTACAAATGATTTTATCTTCCTGTCCGAGCCAGCTCAAGTTTTGCTTTTTCAAAATGAATTGTCTTTTTGCTTACCCCTTACTCTCTCTTGTAGTTTCCACTACAATCCATACTTCCTACTACGTCGGAATGTATG
>CANQMC010000021.1 GCA_947624855.1 uncultured Bacilli bacterium
ATTGGCTCTCCAGATGATGGACCACTTGTACCTGTTCTTCCGAACTTTACCCAGTTATTATCTACTGTTCCTCTATAATAATAGGTTGGTCCATAATCATCTGTATCTTCATATATTCCATTTGTTTGTTCTCCACATCCACTTGAACATGCTGTTTTACTAAAGTTTGGTTTATCTAAATTTACTTCTATTGTTCCTAATGCTGTTTTTACTTGTTTTGTTGTTGCTATATCAAAGTATAAATAACATTTATCTTCTTTTAATAGTTTTGCTATTGTATGATTTCCATCTATTGTTTTTAATACTGCTTGATCATCTTTTTGTGTTTTATTTGAATCTTTATAACATCCACTTTTAGTAGTATTAATTACAAAATTTCCTTCTGGCATTCTGTCTATTGCTTGATAACAATTATCATCAGTACATCCTTTTGCATTTTGCTGATACATTGCCATTATTTTAAAATCATATTTCTTTATATGGACTTCTCCTTCGGCAAATGGTATTATTTCTTGATATGTATAGTTTGCTTTAGAACCTTTTAATATTATTACACTTCCTATAGCTACTATTACTACTAACCCTATAAATATTTTTTTAAAGTTAAAACCTTTTCTTAGTGTCTCAAATTTAATTCCTGTATCTTTCATAATATCTCTCCATTCTATATGATATTTATCTAATATCAACTATATTAGATTTTTATCATTTATATCAAAAGTATATCATTTTAAATAATTTCAGTCAAGTGTTTTATGCTATTTTACGACGTTACGTTTTATATTTTTTTATTTTATGTAACAATTATTTTAGGTGAATTATAATGCGTCTTAAAAATGTAAGAAATGAATATAAAAAAACGCAAGAAGACATTGCTAAAATATTAGATGTTAAAAGAAATACATATTCTATGTGGGAATTAGAACATGATACTATACCTTTAAAGAAATTAATAATATTATCAGAATATTATGATGTTTCTTTAGATTATCTATTAGGTTTAAATAATTTAAAACAATATAAAAATTCTATGCCTTTTGATAAAAATAAATATTTAATTAGATTAAAAGATATTAGAAAAAGTAATCTTTTAACTCAGGATTTATTAGCTGACATTTTAAATACAACCAATAGTGTTATTTCAAGATATGAATCAGGAATAACTTTTATTTTAACTATGTTTTTAGTTGAATATTCTAAAATATTTAATTTATCTACTGATTATATAATGGGTAAAATTGATAAACCTATTAAATTAAAAATTGAAACTATTGAAAAAAAATATTAAAAAAAATAAGAATTTCTTCTTACTTTTGTCGATTTATGTCGAACGATTTTTCTTTACAATTATTTATTTTTAATTTAAAATAATTTTTTGAGTGTTAGTATTTACTCCTTTAACTAAATTTCTTTTGTATGCAAGATCCTTATTACTAACACTCATTTTTTATTGGTGTAAATTAATCCTATTATTAATGGTAAAGTAATTACTAATGGGAAGATGTATCTAAAATAAGTATTAACTGGGCCAACTATACACGTAAATAATAACATGAAAGCTGGTATTAAAAGCGTTATAAATTTTTTGGCTTTATTAACTATTAAGTAACATATTAGATACATATAAATCCAAACAGTAAAACCAATATTAACTTGAGCACCTAAAACAGGAATATAAGGATATGATGTAGCATAGGCACTTAAAATATTTCGTGGTATTTTTAATTTGTTATAATGATAATTTAAATTACTTTCACTTAATCTTTTATCATAATTATAATAAACATACCAATTTGATGTATTAGGATAAAAATAACCATATACATTATTTATTGTAGCATCTATATAAACACCAGGATGTTTTAATAAACCTTTAAACCAAACGTTTAAATATGCTTTTAAATCTTCATTAGTTGCATCTTTATTAAATTCATTTTTAACAGGATCGGAAATATTAGGTTTATAACGGTCTTTTAAAGTATCATAGTTTAATATTTTATCTATTATTTTTTTATCTTGGTTAGTTAAATCATTATCATAATATTTAACATATCTAGCTGTTTGTTGAAAAGGAACACTTAACATTTCTCTAATACTTCCTGGCGAAATATGATATATTGGTAATATTATTTTATTATGAGTTGTATAAATAAAAATACTAGATATTAAAACAATGAACAACGGTAATCTTTTGGATTTTAAAATAATTAATAATACTAAAAGACTAACTGCTAAAATATATATTGCATTATGTCTTACTAGCATCATTATTATTAATAATAAAGTAAATATAATATATTCTTTAGGTTTATAATTATTAGTCATTATTTTATGAACTTCAATTATATAAAATATTAATAAAGCTCCAAAGAAAGTATCTTTAACACTAGACATAGCATAAAGAGGAAATACTGGTATTAGTGAAAACATTAATAAAATTATAAAGCGATAAATGAAAGGTAACTGTTGTTTTTTTAAATATACTAAAGCATAAGTCATGGCACTTATTACAACAAATACTTGAAAAATAGTAAATAAGAATAAGCCAAAGTTTAGATTACCTAATAAGTAACCTATTTTAGCAAATCCACCTAAAATAAAAGTATGGAATATAGGATGATGATTAGTAATTAAAACATTAGGATCAACTAAATTAACACTTTCAATATAACTAGTAGCAATTCCAAAATATTGTTTTATTTGATTAGAGGGATCAGGTGATAAGATAGCAGGATAAAAACTAATAAAATAAGGTAACCAACATATTAAAATAAAAATAATAATTGTTTTATAAGGATGTTTTTCATAATAATTTTGAAATTTTTGTAATATATTAGGTAATTTAATATTTTTAATATCAAATGATTTTAGTTTATTAGAAATAAGATTAATAATTGTACTTAATAATAAATAATATGTTATAAATTTAATTAAAGATACTAATAATAAAATAATATTACCAGTTACCAAACTAGAATCTTTAACTACACTGTAACTAAAGCCAAAAACTAAAAAGAAAGTAAATATTAAACTTAAAATATTATATGGTTTCTTTTTAGGAATATCTTTATATTTTTGATAAAAGATAAATAAAGCAATTGTTAATATTAAAATTAGAATAAATGAAGTATTAGTATAACTATATTTAATTAATTCTTTTAAAGAAAAAGTATCTAAACTTTTTTTTACTATTACTAATTCTTTTAAAACAAATTCTGAATATAAAGATAAGGTTGTTAAAATACTTAAAATAAATATTTTTAGTTTTTGCATAAACTTCACCTATGAATAATTTATCACAATTTAAGTTGTTTTACAATTGTTATTATGATTTTTTCATTTCAAATAGAATATCACGAAGTTCCATGGCTCTTTCAAAATCAAGATTTTTAGCAGCTTCTTGCATTTCTGTTTCAATTGTTTCAATGATATCTTCTTTTTCTTTTTTAGTCATTTTTGGCTTTTTAGCTTTATTTTCTATTTCATTAGATACAACTTCTTTTATTTCTTTTTCGATTGTTTTTGGAGTTATATGATGCTCTTCATTATATTTCATTTGAATTTCACGACGTCTTTTAGTTTCATTTATGGCCTTATTCATAGCTTCACTTATTACATCAGCATACATGATAACATGACCATTGGCATTACGAGCACATCGACCAATGGTTTGAATTAAACTACGATCACTTCGTAAAAATCCTTGTTTATCGGCATCTAAAATACATATTAGACTAACTTCAGGAATATCTAAGCCTTCTCTTAAAAGATTGATACCTACAATACAATCATAAATGCCTAAACGTAATTCTCTTATTATTTTAAGACGTTCAAGGGTTTTAATTTCACTGTGGAGGTAGGCTACTTTGATACCCATTTCTTTTAAATAATTAGTTAATTCTTCACTCATTCTAATCGTTAAAGTAGTAATTAAAACTCTTTCATTTTTAGCTTGACGAATTTTTATTTGTTCAATTATATCGTCTATTTGACCAGTTGTTTGTTTAATTTCAATAGTAGGATCTAATAAACCAGTTGGTCTTATTATTTGTTCAGCATAAATATTATGGGTATGTTCTAATTCGTAATCACCAGGTGTTGCTGAAACATATATGGCTTGATTGATTTTATTTTCAAATTCGGTAAAGTTAAGAGGACGATTATCAAGGGCACTAGGTAAACGAAAACCATAATCAACTAAAGTTTGTTTACGCATTCTATCTCCATTATACATGCCTCGAACTTGAGGTAAAGTAACATGAGATTCATCAACTACTAATAAAAAATCTTTGGGGAAAAAATCTATTAAACAAGTTGGAGTTTCCCCTGGCCCTCTTAAAGCTAAATGTCTAGAATAGTTTTCTACTCCATTGCAAAATCCAGTTTCTTTTAACATTTCAATATCATAATTTGTTCTTTCTCGTAAACGTTGTTCTTCTAATAATTTTCCTTCTTCTTTAAGTTCTATTAAACGAGTTTTAAGTTCTGCTTCTATTCTTTTAATTGCTTCTTCTAATTTTTCAGGACTAGTTACAAAGTGAGAGGCTGGAGATATTGTTATAGTTTTTTTATCAGCAATGGTAACGCCTGTTATGGGATCAAATGTAGATATACGATCAATGGTATTTCCAAATAATTCTATTCTTATTCCTTGTTCATGTTCATTAGCGGGTATAATATCAATGATATCACCACGACAACGAAAAGTTCCACGATGAAAATCTAAATCATTACGTTCATAAGTCATGTCAACTAAACGATTTATTATATCATTTCTTTTTATTTCTTCATTTAAATTTAAAATTAACATTGATTTTTCATATTCTTCTTTTTCACCAATACCATATATGCATGAAACACTAGATACTACAATAACATCTTGATAATTTATTAAAGCGGATGTTGCACTGTGACGTAGTTCATCAATTTCATCATTAATTGAAGCATCTTTTTCAATGTAAGTATCACTTGATGGAACATATGCTTCTGGTTGATAATAATCATAATATGAGACAAAATATTCAACATGATTATTAGGAAATAATTCTTTTAATTCACTGTAAAGTTGACCAGCAAGTGTTTTATTATGAGCTAAAACTAAAGTTGGTTTATTAACTTCTTTAATAACATTTGCTATTGTAAAAGTTTTACCAGTTCCAGTTGCCCCAAGTAAAACTTGTTCTTTTTTACCATTTTTAAGACCTTCAATTAACTCTTTAATTGCTTCTGGTTGGTCACCACTTGGTTTATATTTTGATACTAAATCGAACATAACTTTCCTCCTTATTATTACTAGCCGATAATATGACGTTTGGTTTTTCAATGGGAATGTATTTAAAAATAAAATAACATTAAATTTCTTAATTATTTTAACACTTTATATATTATAAAACAAGAACTTTGGTTATAGTTCTTATTATTAGTATTTAACAAAAAAATATTTTTATTATTTATTCATTTTTTAAGATTTAAATTAATAAAAAACTTAGATAATTGTTGACAATTCTTTTTAATTAAGATATATTAAAATTAGATTTTGGAGGTTTTATAAATGAATAATAATTGGCGAGATAAAATTGGAAATAAAAAAAGAACTAAAGATGATTATTGGGAATTAGATTTTTATAATGAATTTATGGATTTAGTGGATAATTGTGTGGCTATTACTGCAAAGTATAATTGGAATTTTTGGGGAAGTGGTTCTAAAAATCGTTCAATAACAGCTTCTCAATGGTTTAGAGATGGCAAATCTATTTCACTTCTTTTGAAACCTACAGAAAATTATCATTATTATGCTTGTTTTGAAAATGTTGGTAATCCTAATAATTTAAAAAATTATCAATATACTACATTTGTGGGAGAAACATTAGAGGAAGCTTTAAAATATTTAGAAAATTATATTATAGAAAATAGTAATCCTTTAGATTATGAAAATGATAGAATATGTGTAGAAGGTAAAGCTTATGATGATTATTATTTCCGGGCTAAATGGATTCAAGATGCAATGATTGAAGAATTAGGTCTTAATAAAATGCGTAATTAAAAAGTAGTTCTTAAATTTATAACTACTTTGTTTTTTTCTTTTTAGCTAAATTTTTATTTATAAATCTTACTTTAACACCTTTTACGCGGCCAAATTGCTTTTTTACTCCTTTTGGTAAATTAACTTTATATGTTTTCATATTGCACCTCCTCAAATCACTTTTTAATTATACCATTATTTTGGGAAAAATACATTATTTTGTTAAAAGTTCCACAAAAAAGTTGGTTAATTTTTCATTGCGAGCTAAAAGAGGTCCTATTAAAGATGTTACATATAAATTATGATATGTATATCCTTCCATGAGAGTATCATTATTTCCATATCCTTGTTCAATATTAAAAATTAAATTACTAGTTGTTTTTATTAAATATTCAGTATTTTGAAAACCTTTTATTAATTCATTACATAAAGTACAGGTTGCTGTTACATCAGATACTTTTCGTTCTTCATAATAATTTATTTCATATAAATCTAAAAATTCTAAAATACTTAAAGCATTGCCTGTTACTAAAAATACTTTTTCTTTTTTTATTGCATTTAATATGTCTTCTTTATAAGGTTTTAAACGTTCTTTTACAATATCTAAATAAGCTTTACGGCCACTTCCTAAATAAATAAAATCATATTTATTAAATTCTAATTTGTTTTCTTTATCAATATTTATTATTTTATATTTTATTTTTTTTTGTTTTAAAGCATAGGCTAAAGCTTTTATATTACCATTTTCGCCATATAAATTTAATTCTTTAGGATAAAGATTTGCTATAGTTATCATTTTTCTTCCTCCTTAAATGCTTTATTAAATGGTTCAATATAATCAAAATTTAAGATACCATAAACAGTTTCAATTTTATCTTTTAAAACTTTTTCTTTAATATCATCAATACTATCACTAGTTATAATCTTTTGAGGTTTAATACCCGCTAGGATTAATCTTTTTTTAATATTATCTTTATCAATACCACATGCATATATTTTATTTATTGTTTCATTATTTAATAATTCAAATTCAACATCATATAACCAGGATACATCAAAATGTTCATATCTTCTAGATATTTCTTTCCAACCAATTATAATATCTTTTTTTCTGTTATCATAAATAGTTTTAAATAGTGCTTGATTATAAGTTGTACTATTTTCGGCTTTACAACTTATTGGATAAAAAGTAATATTATTATTTTGGTATTCTTTTACAAGTATTTTATTATATTTATTAAGAGATTTTACTAAATTGTCTTCTTTTAACTTTAATTCTTTTAAAATAGTATAAGCAGCTAAAGTGTTATATGCATGATAAAGCATATTTCCACCAATTAATATTTCTTTATCATTTATACTTATTGTGCCAATTTCAAGATTTAAATTAGTACCTAAAACTGAAGGTGTTTGATATTTAAAATCACAATTTGGACAATGATATTTTCCTAAAGCTTCAAAATTATAATAATCATATTTTAAAAGGGTATTACAATATGGGCAATAATAAATATTTAAATTTTCAAATATTTGGGTTTTATAACTATATTTATTTTTTTGAATACTATAATAAATATTTTTATTATTAGTGTCTTTTTCAATATTACGAAGATAAGGATCATCCATATTAGTAATTATTTTAATATTAGGTTTTAAATAATCAATTATATCGTGATATACTATATCAACATGATGTTGTCTTGGGGGTTGGTCTTTAGTTAAATTAGTTAAAACTAAATAATCTGGATTTATTTTTTCAAAAATTACTTTGGCAAAACGTTCATCTATTTCTAATACTAAAGCATCACTAGTTATTTTACCATATAAATTACAATCTTTTAATATGGCTGTAGCTATACCCCAATCAAGGTTTGAACCTTCATTATTAAAAGTTACTTTATAATTATTATCTTTTAAAACTTTGGCAATTAATTTAGACGTACTTCCTTTACCAGAAGAACCTGTAACGGCAATTTTTATTTCGGGATATTTTAATTTTTTTAAAATGTCTTTATCAATAAAAAGAGCAAGTTTACCTGGTAGAGAACTTCCACGTTTTAAAATTTTACCAAATATTAAAGTTATTTTGCCTATTATTATTGCTAAGGTTTTCATATTTTTTTCACCATGTTATTATTGTATCATTAATAAAGCATTTTTTAAAGAGGAAATAGGTTATTAGACATATATTTACTAATAAAAAACTTAGATTTATTTAATATTATTTTCTAAGTTTATTAAATGTAATTCAAAGTTTTGGCGATCTTTTCTTGCTATACTTTCTAATATTAGACCTCCTACAAATAATTGAATAGCTATAATTCCAAAGAAAGATGCAGTTATTAAAGATGGGAATTTGGCTACTAAACCAGTATGAATATAATCAATTAAAACTGGAATAAAGAAACAAATTCCTAAAAATAAACAAATTAATGATAAAATTGTAAAAAATACAAATGGTCTATATTGTTTAAATAAACTAGCAATTGTTTTTAATACTTTTATACCATCACTTACTGTATTTAATTTGGAAACACTACCAGAAGGACGATCACGATAATCAATTAAAACATTTTCTAATTTCATTTTTTTATCTAAGGCATGAATAGTCATTTCAGTTTCTATTTCAAAGCCACCAGATATTACAGGAAATGATTTAACAAACATTTTACTAAAAGCTCTATAACCTGTCATTATATCTCGAACATTACTTTTAAATGTTTTATTTACTAAAAATCTTACTAATACATTACCAAAGTTATGAAACATTCTTTTATTTTCGGTAAAATAAGTGCTTGATAAACGATCACCTACGACCATTTCGGCTTTTCCTTCTAAAATTATATCACTCATTTCTTTGGCATGTTCAGCTGGATATGTATCATCACCATCAGTCATGATATAACAATCTGCATCTATTTCTCTAAACATTCTTCTGATAACATTACCTTTTCCTTGCATATATTCATGACGAACGATTGCTCCAGCTTTTTTAGCTATTTCACTGGTATTATCACTTGAATTATTATCATAAACATAAATATCAGCATTTGGTAATTCTCTTTTGAAATCTGTTACAACTTTTTCAATTGTTTTGGCTTCATTATAACATGGTATTAATACCGCTATTTTTTTCATAATTCCTCACTTCTTTTTTTTATATTATTAATTTTTGCTTTTTTTCGTGTTAATTATAACATTATAGCTTCTGTTTCGTCAATATTTTGAATTGTTAATTTTACGTTTTAAATCCAAAACATAAACATATAGTATAATTTGTAAAATAATTCTTGGTTTAATTTATATAAATAGTTTCCATCAAGATAATTTAAAATATTTAAAACTATGGCTAAAAAGATTAAAACTATTATTAAATTTTTTATTGTTTTATTTAACTTATTTTCTTTTAATAGTGTTAAAATTATTATAATAGTACTAAGAGTAAATAGCCAAGCAAAATCACAAATATATCTTGCTAATATGCCCGCCATTTGAGTATCGGCAATAATTATTATAATAGCAAATATTGGTGATAATAAAGCTATATGATATAAAGGTTTATTTTTAATCATATTTTTAAATTTTAAAATAAATAAACTTAGTAAACATATTATATTTGTAAAGAAATAGCCACCGAACATTCTTTCATTAATTGTAATACCAATATAAGAAGTAGCTATATGATGGCCATGAATAAAAGGAAATATAACATTTATTCTAGCAGTTTCAAACAAATATGAATATAAACCCAAGAATACACGGTCAAATACTATTCCTCTTTTAGTCATATCATTAGTAGTTAAATTATAATTAGCACCAAAATCAAATGGTGAGTTAAATCTAGCATAATTATAATACATTAGAAATATAGCTATAATTATAAAAGGCACTATAAATATTAAAGTTTCTTTTAAAGATTTTTTACTAAATAATTCTTTGTTTTTAAAATATTTCCAAAATATTGGGATAGCAAAGAAACTTGATAATAATAATTGGGGTCGGCATCCCGCGATTAAAGCCATGCATAAGCTTCCTAAAAATAAATATTTAATTTTTAATTTATCATAAGAAGTTGATTTTAGATAAAATCCTAAACCTAAACAGGCAAAAGAAATGCCAAAGATAATAGGTATATAATAAAATATTACATCTGATAATGCTAAAGTTATTCCACTTGTTAATATTAAGAACATAGTTAAAATTAAATAATGGATCATTGAAGTTTTATTAAAATATTTATTTATAATTTGATAAAGGAGATAAAAGCAACTAATTATTAAAAATATTACGCTTAATGATACTCCTATATTATTAGGTAAATGTGAACCAGTTATTAAAAAATATGGTAAATATGTTAATAAACAAGGAACAACTCCAAAGTAACTATAATATTTATTATTATAAAATGCATAATCCCAATAATAATCTTTACCAGCTTCTAATTCGCTATTTCTTAAGTTTCGATCATATGGATTATCTAAAGCTAGTAATTTATCAGATACTGGTAAATTTAAATAAAAATGTTTTTCTTTTAAAGCTTCAGCAAGATTTTTATACTGAGATAAATTATAATTCATTTGAGTTACAGAATTTGTGTATTTATTATAAGTACTAATTTTTATTACCGCAATAGATGATAAAATAATTAAGATTAAATATAATAATTTAGCTTTTTTGCTATTAAATTTAATATCATATAAATTTGATTTTTTAAAAACAATTAATAAAACTAATGATATAATAAAACATAATATTAATCTAACATTATTTATCAAAATTGGAACTTTTTCATTTATTTTAATTTCGTTTATTTTAAAATTTTTATTTATTTTACTTTTAGTTTTATCACTTACATTAATTGGTTTTATTTCTATTTTTATATTATTACTTTTGCCACTTGTATGAATACGAATATAATTACTATTTTTTATAAAATTTAAATAAGTATGAGTTCCGGCTTTATAATATAAATTATTGGCTTCATCTGTTAAAAAAATTGTGGTTTTAAGTCCTAATTTTTCAGGGCTTGTTATATCTAAATAAATATTATTTACTTTTTTATTAATGTTTTTAATTTCAATATATGTGCTTTTTTCTTCTGTTATTAATTTAAAATCTACTTTAGTATTATTTTTAAAAATTAATGATTCATAATGTCGATAGTTAAAAATAGTTGTTTCTAAAACTAAAGATATTAATAAAGCGTAAGAAAAATATTTTATAAATGTTTGTATATATTTATTTTTTATTATGTTTGTTTTATATATAATAAATAATATTATTGTAAAAATTAAAAATAATACTAACATAATTTTCACCTAAGGATAATTATAACAAGTACCCCCCCCCCAGTCAATATTTTTTGTTATAAACTATCTATAACTTGTAAAATAAAATAAATTAATTTTTTAAAGTTCCTATAGATACAACATATACACCATCTTTTCTTTTATAAGAATAATTTGCTCCTGTTAATACTGCTAAAAATGTTGGTTTACCACATTTTTTAATATCCACACGTTGTTGAAATTTTAATAGATTATTTGCAGCTTCGTCAATATATCCTGCACCAAGTTTTATTTCTATTGCTCCCCATTTTCCACTACTTGTTCTAAGTATTGCATCTACTTCAAAGTTTTTCTCATCGCGATAAAAAGTTATATCCCCTCCATAGCTTTCTATATATATTTTTAAATCTCTTATACAAAGTGATTCAAATAAAAATCCAAAAGTATTTAAATCTTGGAGTAAATCCTTGGGTTTCATTTCAAGTATGGCTGTGGCAATAGATGGATCAACAAAATATTTTTTTGGCTTTGTACGTAAAGCATATTTACTTCTAAAATTTAAATTAGTTACATTGACATCTTCAATTACAAATAATTTTTCTAATGTATTAATATAATCTGATAAAGTTGGCTTAGAAATATCATTATTAAAATTGTTCTTTACATCTTCTTCTATAGTTCTATTAGCAACTGGTGTGGAAATATTTCTTGCAAGGCTTCTTAAAACATTTAACATTTTTTCGGGATTTCTTTCTACTCCATCTACGTTTTTTACTTCTTCATGAATTAATGATTTAACATATTCTCTGGCAAATCTATATTTAGCTTCAGTTTGTACTTCTATTGAAGCAGGCCATCCTCCTCTAACAATAATACTTGCTATGTCTTCTAACGATAATTTAGATACTCCTGATATATCTTTTCCTTCTATAATATCTGAAAAAGATACTTCGCCAGTTGATTCTCCTGACTCAAATAAACTCATTGGTCGCATTAATACTCTTGAAATTCTACCTGTTCCAGTGTGCATGGTTTCACCTTCACTTGGTTTGGCAGAACCTGTAAGAATGTATTGTCCCTTTTTTCCCGAATGATCAACATCTGTTCTAATTGAATCCCATATGACTGGATACATTTGCCATTCGTCAAACATTCTTGGCTTTTCACCATTTAAAAATAATGATGGTTTAGTATTTTTAATTTCTTCATATTCTTGTTTTCTATCAGGATTTTGAAATTCAATTATACTTTTGGCATGATGAAAACCTGTAGTAGATTTGCCACACCATTTACAACCTTCTATAAGTACAGCACCCATAATTTTCATAAGTTCATCTATCTCTTTATCAACAACTCTTGGAAAATATTTCATAATATGCCTCCTTTTTATAAAAAGATTATATCACTATTTTACAAAAAAAGCAATTTTTATTTTACTTTTTGAGAAAAAATCATTTTACTTTTTGAGAAAAAATCATTTTACGTTTTAGGAAAATTTATAGTTGATATTTGTTGATTATTTTTTATTGTTCATATATTTTTCGTATTCTTTTATTACTTTTTCAGGTTCACCTTGCATCATTACAACTCCATCATTTAACCATAATACTTCGTTACATAATTCTTTTATTGTACTTAAACTATGGGATACAATAATAACAGTTCTATGCTCATCATTTATTAATTCTTTCATTTTATTGTAACTTTTTTCTTTAAATTGAGCATCACCAACAGACAAAACTTCATCAATTAACATTATATCTGTTTCTAAGATAGCTGTTATGGCAAAAGCAAGTTTGGAATACATTCCTGATGAATATGTTTTTACTGCTTTGTTAATAAAATCACCAATATCGGCAAATTTAATTATTTCCTTTTCTTTTTCTTTTATTTGTTCTTCGCTAAATCCTAAAAGCATTCCTGATAAATAAATATTTTCTTTACCAGTAAGCTTTTTGTTAAATCCTACTCCAATCGATAATAACGATACTCCATTGCCATGTAAATCAATTGTTCCTTTATCTGGTGAAAAAACTCCAGCGATAGCTCTTAAAAGAGTAGATTTTCCACTTCCATTTTTGCCAATAATACCTAATATTTTTCCTTCTTCTATTTCAAAACTTACACCTTTTAAAGCTTCAAAAGTTTCTACTTTTTTTAATAATTTGTTCCATGATGCTCTAATTGAAGTTTTTTTTAAGCTTCGATATATAATTGATAAATCTTTAACAGAAATTGCTATTTTTTTCATTTTAAATTTCCTTTCTTTATATTACTTTGGCATAGCTATTTTCATTTTTATTTATTAAATTAATACCTAATATTGTTAATAATACTCCAATAATTAACCATATGAATAAAAATAGAAAATCGGGATGCATACCATAAATAAGTGTATTTCTAAATTCTTGCATAAGAAAGGCAATAGGATTAGCTTTTAGTAATACTGTTGAAAAACCAGAGCCTAATCTTGATTCAATACTATAGAAAACTCCAGAAATATAAAATAATAATCTTAATCCAATATTTACAAGATTAGCTAAATCATCAAAAAATACTCCTAAATTCATTAATATTAAACCTAAACCAAATGATAAAATATATAATACTATTAAAATTGGAATTATAAATAAAATATTTAATGTAAGAGGAACTTTTAAGAAGAACATTAAGACAAAAGCAATTATAAATGATATCATTAGTTTAAATAAATAAGTAAATGATTTTGATAATAATAAAATATATTTAGGTAAATAAACTTTTGTAACTAAGTCACGATTTTTAGTAATTAATTTTACACTACCATTTAACATTCGATTAAAAAATTCCCAAGCGGCTAAACCAATAAAAATAAATACTGCAAAATACTCTTCACTAGCTTTAAATATATATCCAAATACAAATGTATAAACTAACATAAAACATAAAGGTTCTATTACCCACCATAACCAATTTAAATAAGAATCAGCAACTTCACTTTTTAATTCAGCTTTAGCGGATCTTATAGCATATTTATAATATTTTTTTATATTTATAAAAAAACTTCGGAGTTTATTCATATATATCACCTATTAAATATTTTACCAAAATATTCTAAATTAATAAAGTAGCTATATTATTTTTTTAAATTAAACCAATATAGATATTTAAGTAAATAAGTTTTTCTTCTAAATCAGCTAAAAAGAGTAAAAAATAAAATAAATTTCTTCGCAAAGAATTTTGATATAATATGTACATAATAAGGT
>CANQMC010000022.1 GCA_947624855.1 uncultured Bacilli bacterium
AATTATAAAGACTCAAAGTGATGATGATAAATTTTATATTCCAATATCATTAACTTCAGAAAAATTTCAAGATAATATTTCAACTGTTAAAGTAACAAATCCTAATGGAAAAATTGAAAATTTTGTTTATAGTTCAAGTGAAACAAATGGTTTAAAAAAGATATCAGAACCAAATACTATGAACTTGCAATTAGAAGCAATTAAATCATCAAATATTACTACAAAAAATGGTAAAGTATACACTATTAAGTTAGATATTGATGGTGAAGGAGAAACTTATTCTGAAGAAACTTATAAAATTGATTATAGTAATGTAAAAACTTTAGAAGAAGTTATTAATAATGCTGCTAATAATACTATAAATGCTAATAGTTTAACTGTTACTAGAAATAATCATATTAAAAATAATGATGAAAAATTTACTTATCAATATGATAAAGAAGCTAAACTTACTTATTATAAATCAACTGATAATTCTATAGAAGAATATACTTTTCAAAGAAAATATGCTAATCCAGATCATGTAGGGGATGCTAGTTTAAATCTTATAAAAAATCCAGATTATCAATGTTCTGGAGAAACATGTAAACCAAAATTAAATGATTGGGTATTGGAAAATATTATTCAAAAAATTGGAATGGGTGTACATGAACTTAATTTACTTAAAGACATGTTAGTTGAAGATGAAACTATAAATGCTATTGATAAAGTAAAAGTAGGAAATAAAGATAATACTTATGAAATAAGTTTAAATATACAAAATTTTACAAATTGGTTAAATGATGCTTATATTACAAGTGAAAATAAAAATAAAATTAATTATGAAACAACAGATGATGAAGTAAAATTAATTGTAGAGCTTACTCAAGATAATAAATATGTTAAAAATATTAAAACTTCTAATAATTTTACTATTAAAGATATAAGTAATGATAATAGCTTAGATGTTACAATTCAAGATGTTGATGAAACAACTATTTTAGAACCTGAAAAATTCTTAAGTAAAGATGATAAAGATTTAACAAAAGATCAATTAAAAAAATTTGATGAAGATAGTGCTAAATATTGGGAAGCACATAGTGGTTCAGAAATAAAATAATTTATAGGTGTGATATTAGTTACCACACCTTTGTTATGTAGTTAGGAGAAAATATGAATAAATTATTAAGTATAATTATAATTTTTATAATTTTAATTATTCCAATTAATGTAAATGCTGTAGTATCTAATTCTTTTTATAATATAAAAATTAATGTTTTTTATAAAGATAATTGCAAAGAATGTGAAGAAGAAAAAGAATGGATTGAAGATTATAAAGAAGATAAATTTATTAATGTAGAATATATAAATATAAAAGATAATGAAAAATTATATAATGAAATAAAAGAATCTTTAAAGATAAAAAAGGATAATGTTCCATTAGTTATAATTGGAAGTAATTATTTTTTAGGTTTTAATGATAGAATTAAAGGTAATTTAATTGAAGCTATCAAAGCTTATGAAGAAAGTAAAGATTATTGTGATGTAGTTACTAAAATAAAAAATAAAGAAGATATAAAAGAATGTTTAAAGGTAAATAAAAATATTTATAAAGATAATATATTTATATCGGTAATAATAATGATAATAGCAATTATTGTTTTAGTAATTGTAGGGAGATTAGTTGTTAAAAAGATAGTTAAAGGGTAAAGATATAATCTTTATCTTTTTTTCATATAATTTAAGGGTGTTTTAAATGGATCTAAAGCTTATTTTAAAAAGTTTTATGGTGGGTATAGGGAAAATAATACCAGGAGTAAGTGGATCATTAATTGCTATAACTTTAGGTATATATGAGAATTTAATTTATGCTGTTACTAATTTTTTTGCTAATGTTAAAAATAATATTAAACTTTTATGTAATTTTGGAATTGGTTTAATATTAGCTTTAATTTTAGGAAGTAAATTTATTATATTTTGTTTAAATAATTATTATCAAGAAACGATGTTTTTATTTTTAGGTTTAATTATAGGAACTTCTATTACTTTTGCTAAAAAAGTTAAAATTAATTTTAAAGTTATTTTTTTAATTATTTTATTTTTGTGTTTAATATTATTAACTAGTAATAAAGAAATTTTTTCGAAGTTTATGTTTACAGGTTCATTTTTAAATTATTTTTATACGATGTTTTTAGGAATTATTGATGCTGTAACTTCAATTATTCCAGGGTTAAGTGGAACAGTTATTTTTATGATGTTAGGAGTGTATGAATTTGTATTAGATATTTTAAGTAATCCTTTTTCTTTAGTTTTTATAATATATGGAATTGGTTTAATAATTGGAATTATTTTTACTTGTTATTTAATGAATTATTTGTTTAAAAAACATAAAGATTTTACTTATCAATTTATTTTTATTTTGATGTTTTGTTCAATTATAAGTTTATTATTAAGTTTAGAGTTAACTAATATATATTTATTGTTTATTTTTGTTATAGGAATTATATTTGGTTATTTAATTGATAAATAAAACTTTTGATGTTATAATTAAGTTGATGTTTATAGATTAGAGAAAGAGAAGTGGAATCGATTTAATATGAATACTTGGAGTATTAATTTGTTAAAAGAATTATTAAATATTAAAGATATTATAAATGTTTCTGAAGATATTTTTGATTATATGCGAATTGTAGATTTAAATAATGTAAAATATGAACAAAAAGCTTTAAATACATTATTTTTTATGAGTTATTCAACTGATGATGATATTAAAAATGGTTTTATAATTAAATCTTTTGATTTAAGAAGTAAAGCTAATGAAGTTATTAAAAATAATATTAATTATACATTTGTTATTGATGAAGAAACTTATCAAAATTTAGATTATGAAAGTAAAAAAGCTAAATTAATTATTGTAGATAATATATTAGATAGTATTGATAAATTATATAAATATATTTTAATGAAGAAAAAAGCTCAAGTAGTCGCTGTTACAGGAAGTGTGGGTAAAACTACAACAGTAGGTTTAATTGAAAAAGTTTTGAAAACTAAATATAAAGTACTTAGAATTTATAGTAAAAGAATAACTCCAATTATTTTAAAAGCTAATCTAATAAATTTTTTAAATGATAGTTATGATTATATTGTACTTGAAATGAGTATATATCATAAAGATCATGTGGAAATATTAAGTGATTTATTAAATCCTGATATTGCAGCGATTATTAATATTAATTCTTCTCATTTAGAATATTTTTCTAGTATTGAAGATATTTGTAAATATAAAGCAAGTATTTTTAGATATGCTAAATATGGTTTTTATAATAATTTAGATAAATTAATAAATAATTTAAGATTAGATAATCATAAATTATATTATAAAGATGATTTTATATATGATACTAAAATGATTTCTTTTGATAAATTGTTTTTAGAAGATATTAAAATGAATGAGGATTATTTAGAGTATGATAATGCTAAGATTAAATTGTTTTTTGCTTCTACTTTAAGTGCTGTACAGGCCATTGTAAGTTATAAGATTGGTTTATTATGTAAAATAGCTAAAAAAGATATAATTAAAGCTATTCAAGAATATGTTCCAGTAGAAAATAGAATTCAAAAAAAGAAAGCTTTTGGCAAAGAAATTATTTTTGATGGAGATATTACTACTAATGAAAGAATTAAAGAATTAGCGAATAATAATTATAAAGAATGTTATTTAGTTATTCGAAAATTTGGATCAATGGAAAATAATAAAAGATTTGAAAAAGTTTTACCTTTATTAGATTTATTTACCAAAGTGTTTGTATTTTCGGATATTGAATATTTAGATATGTTTAAAAATCATAAAAAAGTAGTAATAGTTAATAATCATGATTTTATGAAAGAGTTAAATGGTAAAATTATTTATCATTACAGTGGTTATTATCGTTCTTTTAAAGAATATAAAGAAGAAAATTTAAATATATTAGAAAATGAAATATATAAAATTATGAAGCCGGAGGTATAAATGAAAAAAATATTATTAATTCATGGATGGAATTATCGTAATTATACTAAGATGACTAAAGAATTGGATGCATGGCATAACAGAGAAGAATTAGTTTTAGAACTTGAAAAAAGTTTTAAAGTTTATAAATTAAATTTGCCAGGTTTTTGTGGAGAAAGGGAACCAGATAAAGCTTGGGATTTAGATGATTATGCCAAGTATATTAAAGATTATTTAGATAAAAATAAATTAGATGTAGATTATATTTTAGGTTATTCATTTGGAGGCGCAGTTGCTATAAATTATTATTTAAAATATGGAAGTAAAGAAAAAATAATTTTAGTATCACCAGCGATAATTAGAAATAATGATAAATCAAAAAAGTTTATGAAAACACCTAAAATGTTTGATAAATTAAGAAATAAAATAAGAGATTTTTATTTAATTCATATTGTTAAAACAAATGAAATGAGATATGGTACAAAGTTTTTGCAAAATACTTATCAAATAATTGTTAGAATTGATTTAAAAGATAAAGTTATTAAAATTCCTCAAGATAAATTATTAATTATTTATGGAGATAAAGATACAATGGTTAATCCAAAAGGTGTAATTCAATATTTAGATGATAATTATAAACAAAGAGTTAAATTAATAAAAGATGGAGGACATAATATAGGTAAAACTCATTATAAAGAAATAGTTAAATTAATAAACGAAAATATTTAATAACTATTTTATATAATAAAAAAAATGGTTATATTCAATTTTCTATTGCTTTTTTGTTAGTTTTGTGGTAAATTATTAAATGAGCACGAAAGTGTTTTTTATTTAGAAAAAAATTAGAGGTGGAATTATGGCTAAAAAAGAAGAAACTAAAAAGAATAAAAAGAATGGTAATAAAGTTAAAAAAGAAAGTTATTTTGTTAGTTTAAAAAATGAATTATCAAAGGTAAAATGGCCTTCTAAACAAGAAATATTTAAATATACGGTTTCAACTGTAGTTTTTGTAGCAGCTTTAGTATTATTCTTTATTTTACTTAGTGTTTTAATGTCTGCGATAAAGGGGGCTTTTAACTAATGGAAAAAGAATGGTATGTTGTAAATACTTACAGTGGCCATGAATCAAAAGTTAAGGAAAAATTAGAAGCTAAAGTAGAATCAATGGGGTTACAAGATTATATTTATCGAATTATTATACCAGAAACAACTGAAGTTGAAGTTAAAGATGGGGTTAAAAAAGAAAAAACTAAAAAGATGTTTCCAGGTTATATTTTAGTGGAAATGGTTATGAGTGATGAAGCTTGGTATATTGTTCGAAATACACCTGGAGTTACAGGTTTTATTGGATCATCTGGTAAAGGAGCTAAACCAACACCTTTACTTCCTAGTGAAATTGATAAAATTCTTGCTAGTATGGGTATGAGGAGAGTTAATATTGAATCAGAAATGGCTGTTGGTGATAAAGTTAATATTATTGATGGACCATTTAAAGGTATGATAGGAAAAGTTGACAATATTGATTTAGAAAATAATCGTTTAAATGTTTTAATAGATTTATTTGGACAAGAGACTCCTGTTGAAGTAGAAGTTTATCAAGTAAGTAAAGCATAAGGCTATTTTAATAATAGTCTTTTTTGGGGGGGATAAAATGATTGATAAATTAATTTTAGATATTAAAGAAAAAACAAAAGGTTTAAATGAATTAGAAACTATTAGATATGTTTATTTATATATGGGATTAATGGTTAATTTTGATTCAAATTTTATATTTCGAAATAAAAAAATTAAACAAAAGATTTATTATTGTCATATTAATAAAGATACTTTTAATAGAATTTTAGTTGATAAAAAGATTATTTGTAAATCTTTAGCTTATTTAATGGAATATATATTTAGATGTTTAGATATTTGGTGTGTTACAAAATTTTTAGATGATCAAACAGATTTTAATCATGTTTATAATCAAGTTAAATTAAAAGATGGAAGAGTATTAGATTTGGATTTACAACTTGATTTAGTAAATATTAAAGCTCATTTACAATCAAAATATTTTGGGAATATAGATTTTAAAGAAATAGAGAAAATAGATTATAAATTGGGATATATAAGTAAAGAAAATTATTATGCTGATGAATATGTTTATTTGATTAAAAGTATAATATGTTATATGGATTTTTCTGATAAAATAGAATTTTTACTTAATAATTTAGATGTTTATAATGATACTTTTAATATGGAATATGTAGAGTTTTATGATTTTTATATGAAAAGATTAGATTTATTTTTAAGTGATAAAGAAAAAAGAAAAATAATGCCTTTAAATATGTATATAGAAAATAAAGATGAAAGAGAATATACTTTATGTTTAGTATTATTAATAAAAGATAAAATTATATATGTTTATGATAAAAATTTAAAAAAATTTAAGAAAGTAAAACCTCAAGAATTAAAAGATTATCAATCTGTTTCGAAAATACCCAAATTTATGAGGGTTAAAAAGGAGTGATAAATGTGTATGAGTGTAAAATAGCTCTTTACAGTGATATTTCAGAATTAGTTAAAATAAGAATGTTAGATCAATTAGAATTACGAAGTGTTTTAAATAATGAAGATAAAGATTTTAAAAAATTAGAAGAACAAACTAAAAAATGTTTGATTAAAAGATTAAATAAAGATTTATTTGGATTTGTAATTAAAAAAGATAATAAAATTGTAGCAACAGCTTTTATTATAATTCAAGAATATTTACCAGAAGAAAGTAATTTAACAGGTATAAGAGCATATCTTTGTAATGTTTATACAGTAAAAGAAGAAAGAAAAAAAGGTTTACAAAAGTTATTATTTAATAAAATAGTTTCATTTGTTAAAGCTAAGGGGATAGGTAATATTGATTTACATGCAACTCCGATGAAAAGTGTTTTTGATATGTATAAAAAGATGGGATATGAATTTACTAATAATAATGCTGTTTTAAATTTAAATAAAATTAAATAGATATCATGAGATGTCTTTTTTAATGATTATAATTAAGATTATTAAGGGAATACTAAAAATATAATGCAAATATTTTTAGATTTTTTTGTTATTTTATATAGGATGCAAGTTATATTTGTGATATAATTAAGGAGTATAATTAATAAAAAAACATTGAAGGAGTAGATATTATGTGCGGAATTGTTGGTTTTGTAAACGATGATAAAAATAAAAATAAAATAATTAAAAAGATGGCTGATAGAATTAAACATAGAGGGCCAGATGCTGAAGGTTTTTATACTGATGATAAAGTAGCTTTAGGTCATAGAAGATTATCAATTATTGATATTTCCGCGGGTATTCAACCAATGTATAATGAAACAGAGGATGTCGTAGTTATTTTTAATGGAGAAATATATAATTTTTTAGAATTAAAAGAAGAATTAATTAAATTAGGTCATAAATTTAAAACTAACAGTGATACTGAAGTTTTAGTACATGGTTATGAAGAATGGGATGGGGAACTTTCTAAAAAATTAAGAGGAATGTTTGCTTTTGCTATATGGGATAAAAAGAAAAATTTATTATTTTGTGCTCGTGATCATTTTGGAATTAAACCACTTTATTATTATGAAAATAAGGGAACTTTTATGTTTGCATCAGAAATTAAAGCTTTTTTAGAACATCCAGATTTTGAAAAAAAATTAAATAAAGATATATTAGGTTCTTTTTTAACTTTTAGTTTTACTCCTACGACAGAAACTTTTTTTGAAGGAGTTAAAAGATTAGATGCTGGTCATAATTTATTTTATAAAGATGGAAAATTAGAAATTAAAAGATATTTTGATATTGAATTTAAGGAAAAAGATAAAACATTCCAAAAAAATGTTTTAGAAATAGAAAATATAATGAAAGATTCAGTTGATAAACATTTAATTAGTGATGTAGAAGTTGGTTCTTTCTTATCAAGTGGTATTGATTCATCTTATATTGTTAGTTTAGCTAATCCAGATAAAACTTATACAGTTGGTTATGATATTGAAAAGTATAATGAAATTCATTATGCTGAAGATTTAGCTAATAAATTAAATATTCAAAATATTAGTAAAAATATTGATAAAAAAGAATATTTAGATATTGTTCCTAAAATTATGTATCATATGGATGAACCATTTTGTGATCCAGCCTCAATTGCTTTATATTTTTTATCAGAATTAGCTAGAAAAGATGTAAAGGTTGTTTTATCAGGTGAAGGAGCCGATGAATTTTTTGCAGGTTATAATACTTATCGGGAATGTGTTGATATGGCCTTTTATAATAAAATACCTTACTTTTTAAGACATTTTGTAAGTATTATTTTAAAACATTTACCGGAATTTAGAGGAAGAAATTTCTTAGTACGTCGTGGTGAAAAGTTAGAGGATAATTATATTGGAATGAATAGAATTTTTAGTGATCAAGAATGCAAAAAAGTACTTGCTTTTGATAATCCTATAAATAATAAAGATATTACGAAAGATGTTTATGAGAAGTTTAAAGATAAAAGTGAAATAATTAAAATGCAAGCGATTGATATTAATTTTTGGTTAGTTAAAGATATTTTACATAAAGCTGATAGAATGACAATGGCTAATTCTTTAGAGCTTAGAGTACCTTTTATTGATAAAGAAGTATTTAAGGTTGCAAGTTCTTTAACAATTGATAAAAAAGTAAGTAAAGAAAATACTAAATTAGCTTTAAGAGAGGCAGCTAGAAAAGTTATTCCTAATGAATCTTATAAAAAGAAAAAATTAGGTTTTCCGGTACCACTTCGGAAATGGTTAAGTGAAGATGATTATTATTTAGAAGTAGAAAAAACTTTTAAACAAGATTTTGTTAAAGAATTTTTTAATCAAGATTATGCTTTAAAATTATTAAATAAATGTCGAAAGAATGAAGGAGTTACTTATAAAAAAGTTTGGGCTTTATATACTTTTATTAAATGGTATGAAGTATTCTTTTTAGATCGTTATGATTTTGTTTAATAAAGGAGGATTATCATGTATCGTTTAAGTTATGCTTTAATTAATAATGATATTTTAAAAGATAATGTAAAAGAAATTACAACTAAATATAATGATTATAAATATTATATTGGAGTTGTTAAAAATAATGCTTATAATCATGGAATAAATATAGTTAATTCTTTAATTCAAGGTGGTTGTAATTATTTAGCAACTTCTAGTTTAGAAGAAGCATTAAACGTAAGACATGAAAATGCTTTAATACCTATTTTAGTATTAGAACCAATTAATTTAGAATATATGGATTTAGTTATTAAAAATAATATAACTATAACGATTGATAGTTTAGATTATTTACAAAAATTAATTAAATTAAATCTTAAAAAAAAGATAAAAGTACATTTTAAATTAGATGTTGGAATGAATAGATTAGGTTTTAAAGATAAAAAAGAGTTGGATAAAGCTTATAAATTAATAAATGAAGATAATAATTTAGAATTAGAAGGAATCTTTTCACATTTTGCTACAAATGGTTATTATGATATTTATTATGATCAAAGTTTAAATAAAATTAAAGAATTATTAAAAGATATAGATTTGAGTAAAATACCTATTTTGCATTTTGATCGAAGTAATACTTTAGTTAGTCATCCTAAAATACCATTTGCAACAGGAGTGCGATTAGGTATAATTATGTATGGATTTAATGGCTCTGTAAAAAAAGATAATAGTTTTAAAGGAAAACTTCGAGCTATTAAAAGAGATTGGTATTTAAAAAAGAATAATATTAGTCGAACAATAGATACTAATGATTTAAAACTTAAAACAGCATTTACTTTATATTCTAGAGTTATTTCAGTTAGAAAAGTTATTAAAGGTGAAAGAGTAGGTTATAATGCTAGTTATGAAGTAGAAGAAGATGCTTATATTGCTACTGTAGCTTTAGGATATGCTGATGGAGTTACGAAACAATTTGGAAAAGTAATTATTAATGATAAAAGTTATCCTATTGTAAGTGATTCCATGGATATGATTATGGTTTTAGTTGATAAATCAGTTAAGGTTGATGATGAAGTAGAAATATTTGGAGATAAAATAAAAGTTAAAGATGTTTGTAAGAGACTTAAAATAAATAGTTATCATTTATTTAATCAAATTACTAATAGAGTGCCACGTATTCATATTGAAGGGAATAAAAAAACAGAAATTAAATATTAGGAGGTTAAAATGGATTTTGAAGTATTAATATTAGGGACTGATCCTAATGCTTATTATATGGCTAGATGTTGTTATGAAGCTTATCAAAAGAAAGCTTATGTAATTGGTAGATCACCTCTTACTTTTACAACTTATTCAAATATTTTAAATGTTTCATATGATGAAAATATTTGGAATGAAGAAGGTTTTTTAAAATTATTAAATGATTTTGCTTTAGAACATCAAAAAGATATATTATTAATTAGTTCTAATGAAACTTATACAGAATTTATAAGTAAAAATAAAGATAAACTTCCTAAAAATTATGTATTTAATTTTCCTAGTGTTGAAATAATTAAAAGTTTAACTAATAAAGAAAATTTTTATAAAACTTATGAAAATAGTTCTTTAGTATTTCCTAAAACTATTTATTTTAATGCTAAAAAAGATAAAATACCTGAAGATTTAACTTATCCAGTTATTATTAAGCCTACTAATGTTGTTAATTATAATCATATTAATTTTGAAGGAAAAAAGAAAATATTTAAATTAAATACTTATGAAGAATTAGTAAAGACAATTGAGGCAATTAAAAAAAGTGAATATAATGATAATTTAATTATGCAAGAATTTATACCTGGAGAAGATGATGCTTTATTTGATGCTGTGGTATATGCCAATTCGAAAGGGAAAGTTGAATTTATGAGTTTTGCTCAAATAGGTCTTCAAGAGCGAACTTCAAATATGGTGGGGAATGCTGCAGTGTTAATAAATGGTTTTAATACTACTCTTGGTGATATAAATAAACAAGTTAAAAATATTAAAGAATTTATGGAAAGTATTAATTATCAAGGTTTTGCCGAAGTAGATATGAAATATGATTATCGAGATAATACTTTTAAAGTTTTAGAAATAAATGCAAGACAAGGTCGAAGTAGTTATTATGTCGCGGCTTTAGGTAAAAATTTAGTTCAAGTTTTAGTTGAAGATTGTTTTTTTAAAAAAGAACATAAATTTGAATTATTAACAAAAGAAGTTATGTTATCTTTTGTTCCTAAAGGAATAATTAAAAAATATATAACTAATCAAAAGTTTAAAGATGAAGCTTTAAAATTATGGGGTAAAGTTGTAAAACCAATGGATGCACCATGTGATCGAAATTTAAAAAGATTTATAGTTCTTAGAAAAAGATGGTTAAGTTATTATAAGGAATATAAAAATAGTTACTGGAGGTATTAAATATGTGTGGAATAGTAGGTTTTATTGATAAAAATAGTAAAAAAGATAAAGATGAATTAATTAAAAAAATGGCTGATAGAATTAAACATAGAGGGCCGGATGCTGCAGGTTATTATACTGATCATAATGTGGCTTTGGGTCATAGAAGGTTATCTATTATTGATTTAAATGCTGGAAGTCAACCTATTTTTAATGAAGATGAAACTAAATTAATTATTTTTAATGGAGAAATATATAATTATCAGGCTTTAAAAGAAGATTTAATTAAGAAAGGACATAAATTTAAAACAGAAACAGATACAGAAGTAATTTTACATGGATATGAAGAATATCAAGAAGAATTATTTAATAAATTAAGAGGAATGTTTGCTTTTGTTATATATGATAAAGAAACAGAAGAATTAATTGGGGCTCGTGATCATTTTGGAATTAAACCTTTTTATTATTATCAAAATAAAAAGACATTTATGTTTGCTTCAGAGATTAAAGCTTTTTTAGAACATCCAGAATTTAAAAAAGAAGTAAATACAGATGCTTTAAAAATGTATTTAATATTTCAATATTCTATTCATGAAGAAACATTTTTTAAAGGAGTATTTAAATTAAAACCTGGACATTATTTTAAGTTTAAAGATGGAAAGTTAGAAATTAAAGAATATTTTAATATTTGCTATCAAAAAGAACATAAAAGTTATGATGATTTTAAAGATGAAATAAAAGAAGTATTAGAAGATAGTATTAAATATCATGAAATAACTAGTGATGTGGAAGTTGGTACTTATTTATCAGGAGGAGTAGATTCATCTTATGTGGCAAGTGTTGCTAATCCTAAAAAATCTTTTACTGTTGGATTTGATTTAAAAGGTTTTGATGAAACTAAAATGGCTCAAGAATTATCTGATATGCTTAAAATTAAAAATTATAGTAAATATATTAGTAGTGATGAATTTTTTGATATTTTACCAACTGTTTTATATCATACTGATGAACCTCATGCTAATTTATCGACAATACCTTTATATTTTTTATCAGAACTTGCAAGTAAACATGTTAAAGTAGTTTTATCAGGTGAGGGTAGTGATGAAATGTTTGGGGGTTATAATGAATATTATGAACCTAAATTACTTAGAATTTATAAAAAAATTCCTTTATTTATTAGATCTTTTATTGCTTTTATTGTTAAACCTTTTCCTCATTTTCCAGGACAAAATACTTTAATATTATATGGAAAACCATTATATTCTAGATATATAGGTCATGGTTCTTATATGACAGAAGAAGAAGCAAATTTAATTTTAAAAGAAGATTTAAGAACTAATGAAACTATTAAAGATAATTTGAAACCTATTACGGATAAAGTTAAATTTAAAGATGATATTACTAAAAAAATGTTGATAGATATGCATTATTGGTTACCTCAAGATATTTTACTTAAAGCCGATAAAATGTCGATGGCTAATTCTTTAGAGCTTAGAGTACCTCTTTTAGATGCTGTATTATTTGATCATGCACGGAAAATACCAACTAAATATTTAGTTAAAGATAAACAAACAAAACATTTATTTAGAACTATAGCGCATAAAGAATTACCAGATGCTTGGGCAAAAAGACAAAAACTTGGATTTCCTGTACCATTTGCAAAATGGGCAAGAGAAGAAAAATATTATAATTTAATTAAAGATTATTTTAATAAACCATATGTAGATTTATTTTTTGATAAAAGTTATATTAATAATTTATTAGAAGAACATTATCATAATAAAAAAAGTAATACGAGAAAAATTTACAATGTTTTTATATTTTTGATTTGGTATGAAGTTTATTTTGTAAATGAAAAAGCTTAATCTTTTGATTAGGATTTTTTTAATTATTATTTTTAGAAAAGGAGGATTAAAATGATAATAAATACTGGAATGCGAACAGATATACCTGCTTTTTATTCTAAATGGTTATTAAATAGAATAAAAGAAGGTTTTGTATATGTTAGAAATCCTTATTATAAACATCAAGTAACTAAATATAAGATAGATCCAACTGTTGTTGATTGTTTAGCTTTTTGTACTAAAAATCTTCGTCCTTTAATTCCTCATTTGAAAGAATTAGATAATTTTAAACAATTTTGGTTTGTAACAATTACTCCTTATGGAAAAGATATTGAACCAAATGTTCCAGATAAAAAACAAGTAATTAGTGATTTTAAAAAATTATCAGAGCATTTAGGTAAAAAAGCTGTAGGAATTCGTTATGACCCAATTTTTATAAATGAAGAATTTGATGTAAATAAACATATTAAATGTTTTTTTAAATTATTAAGAGAACTTAAAGGTTATACGGAAGATTGCACTATTAGTTTTTTAGATAGATATGAAAAAGTAAAAAGAAATGCACCTTCATTAAGAGTTCCTACAGAAGAAGAACAAATACAAATTGCTAAGGCTTTTGCGGAAATTGGTAAACAAAATAATATTACAGTTCATGCTTGTTGTGAAAAAGAATTTTTAAAAGATTATGGATTAGATATAACTGGTTGTATGAGTAAAGAAATTGTTGAAAAAGCTATAGGAAATAATTTAAAATCACCAAAAAATAATAGTAAAAGAAGTATGTGTAATTGTTTAATGGGTAATGATATAGGAGCTTATAATACTTGTATGCATTTATGTAAATATTGTTATGCTAATGCCGATGTTAATTTGGTTAAAGAAAATATTAAAAAACATAATCCTAATTCTCCATTTTTGATTGGTGAATTAGAAAAAGATGATAAAATAACAGAGTCTAAACAAAAAAGTTGGTTGGATTTGGATTATCAAATTAGTCTTTTTAGTTGAAAATAGTGTTACGGAGGTTTAAAAGAATTTGAAAAAGAAATTAATTATTATTTTAATATTGTTGATTTTATTTGTACCTATTCCATTTCATTTAAAAGATGGGGGTACAGTAGAATATAAAGCTTTAGTTTATCAAATAAGTAATGTTCATAAAATAAATAATAAAAATGGTTATGATACGGGAATAATTATTAAAATATTTGGTTTTAAAGTTTTTGATAATGTAAAGGAAAGTGAAAATATGGATAATAAAAATAGTTATATAAATGCTAATTATAAGAATATAGATTTTA
>CANQMC010000023.1 GCA_947624855.1 uncultured Bacilli bacterium
ATATCTTTATTACTTTTATATGCTTTCTTTTCTCTTTTATTGTGTGATCCGATTTGTGCTAAATCATTGATAGTCATAATTGGTTGACTTCTAAATATTCCATAATTCATATATCATTCCTCGCTTTCTTTTCACAAAATAAAAAGATATGATTTTCACATATCCTTTGTCTAATACTTAAAACTAATATTTTTAATCCACTAAAAACTTAAATTTAAAAATATTTGAGAACACAACTAATATTTAACTTAAAACTGATACTATAATTTTTAGGTTATCATTGAAATCACTAATGTTTGTAGTTTTTATTTTCACATCATAATTGTCAATAATTCCTTTGAAATAAAGTAAATCTTGAATTTTTTTATTTTGTGTCATTTGGGGAAAGATAGTTTAATCTTTGCTTTAATCGTTGTCATCCTTTTACTTATAGCATTACTTTTCGTAATTCTAAATTAAAAGTGCACCTAACTCAAACAGTTTGAATTAGGTGCTACACAAATTATTGGGTAACACTCAACACTGAAATATTGAATGTTCCTTTTTTATTTTATGCAAATTTCTTTGACAAATACATCATAACATAAAAACGCACTTTTATCAAGTATGTTTTCTAAATTTCATAATAGTATAAAATTTCTTGCGTTAAAAACAAATGTTTGATATAATATTAATGGATACATTTGAAAAATATATCAGATGTTTTCCCTTTCAACTATCAAAAGATAAGAGAAAGGTGGTGATTAATTATGACAAAGAGAGAAGCATCTCTATTTATTATAATTTTGCTATTATTCTTTATAGTAATCACCTTACTATTTAGATAATAAAAACATCTGATTTCAACAAAAGTTGATTTCAGATGAAATCCAATAAGGGATAACATCTGATTCCTGCAATCAAATGTATCCTTTTTTATTTTATGCAAATTTCTTTGACGTATTCATCATAACATAAAAACGCACTTTTATCAAGAGCGTTTCCTATTTTACTCGTAATTTTCCGAGTTTAAAGTCTACCTGGTGCTCGTACTCGGACTTGAACCGAGACTTTCTCATCGAAAAATTGATTTTGAGTCAATCGTGTCTACCAATTTCACCATACGAGCAAGTACATACTAATTATAACACATTTTTATTAATCTTCAAGTATTATTCCTTTATCTCTTAATAATTCAATCATATTTAGTATTGATACTTTAGAAGTTATTAAATCATCTATATTTAATGTTACATTTTGAAAATGACTTGTTTTTAAATCGCAATTGGTAAAAGGATTAGATATAAATTTTTCTTCAGTTAATTCACATTTATAAAACGTTAGATATTTATATTTATTATGACGATGAATATTTTCTCTTAATTTAACATCATCTAATTTTGAATTTTCAAAGTTGCTATTTTCTATTTTAGAATATTGAATTATCGATTCTATTATTTCTATTTCAATTAAAGTTGATTCAAAAAATGAAGTATTAGTTAATTTACAATTGGTAAATACTACTTTATTTAAACATGATTCAATTATATTAACATTTATTAATTCACAGTTTAAAAATTTAATTTTTAACATATGATTATTGTAAAATGTAATATTTTCTAATTTACAATTTTTAAAGCATACTTCTTTAAAGGAAGTGAATTTAAGATCAAAGTTTTTGATATTTTCTTTTTCATAAATAATATATGTTAGAGATGAATTTTCATAGTTATTAAAATTTTCATTAGTTAAATTATGTGTAAAATCCCATTTCATTATTGTTCCTCTTTATAAATTGATGTAAATAATTCTGTTTCTTCTTCAACTTGTTCTTCTTCTATTTCTGGTAAATCGCTTAATGAAGATAAACCAAAAGCATCTAAAAATTCATGGGTGGTACGATAAAGATTAGGGCGACCTGGTAGTTTAGATTTTCCAGCTTCTTTTATTAACCCTTTAGCTACTAATTTCCTTATTATTTGAACACTTGATACACCTCGCATTTCATCTATTTCTACACGGGTTATAGGTTCATTATAGGCAATGATAGCTAATACTTCTAAAGTAGATGGTGTTAAAGTATTAGTTTCGGGATTTTCAATTAATTTTTGATAATATTCTTTATGTTCTTCTTTAGTTGTTAATTTAAAAGCATTACCTAAATAACTTATTCTTAAACCACGATCAGATTGTTCATAGTTTGTTTTTAATTTTAATAATAAATCTTTGGCTTCATCAATATTAACATTTATTATTTCACATAAATTATTTAAAGTTATACCTTCATCACCAACGACAAAAAGGATGCCTTCAATTATTCCTAATTTATTCATTATGCATTCTCCTTTCAATTAAAATTGGTTTAAAATTATCTTCTTGAGTAAGATCTATTTCGTTATTTTTACTCATAGTTAATATTGATAAAAAGGTTACGATTAAAAAATCTTTATTATATTCATTAAATAATTCTAAAAATTCAACTTTATCACGAACTGTTAATATTTTACGAATATCTTTAATTCTTTTTTCAATACTATATTCTTTTTTAGTTATTTTAGTATTTAAAGGTTTTAAATATTTTTCACGATTTTTAAATTCTTTTAAAGCATTTACTAAATCTTCTATAGATAATTGTCCAAAATTAATATTTTTTTCATCTAATATATTTGTTAATTTAGATGGACTTTTCGTATAAAAATTATTTCTTTTTTGTCTTTGTTCTTCTAGGGTAGCAGTTATTTTTTTGTATTTTTCATATTCTATTATTTTGCGTTTTAAATCTTCTTCAGAGGTAATGGTAAATTCTTCATCTTTGGTTTCTTCAACTGAATCATCATTAACAAGCATTTTACTTTTTAAATGAATAAGTTCAGAAGCCATTACTAGATAAGAGCTTGCGATATCTATATTTCGATTTTTTTCTTGTTCAATAAATTCTAGATATTCTTCTATAATTATTTTGATATCAATTTCATAAATATCCATTTTAGAAGTTTTTACTAGATGTAAAAGAAGGTCTAAAGGACCCTCAAAATCATTTATACAAAATTTATAATCCATTTTTACCTCCCTTATTTTATTTATTTACACGAAAATCCTTGAGCTTCTATTTCAAATTTAACTACCTTAGGTTCTGTATTACGTTCAAAAGTATCAGCATCAAAAATGGTAGTTCTACTAGTTTCAGCTAAATTTATGGTTGTAGTTACATTAAAACCACCCGTGTAATCAATCCAGGTAGATATTATGCCTGGGGTACTATTGTATTTTGTAGAATTAGTTTTAGAATCTTGATAAATAGTAGTGTAATTTTCAGTTGTTTCTTTATAATCAAGTTTACTTACTACTTCTTGTAAAGCATTTTTAGTAAATTTATAAGTTACTTCGTGTGATCCTTTAGTACAAATTAAAGAACTATTTCCTTCTTCTGATTCTTCTAATTCTATAACAGGATAATCGTCAATACTTTTCTTTACTAACATTATAGAAGTAGCACTGTTAGCGGTATTGGCCGAAATATCTTTAGTAAAATTTATAAAACTGCCACTTACAAGAGTAGATGTATCACCTAGTTTAACTCTTTCTAATAAAGTATTACCATTTCCTTCAACAAAATATAATTCAAGATAATAATTTAGATTATTAAGAATTAAAGGATTATTTGTATTATTAGTTATACTAAAAGATATGGTATTTGTTTCTTTATTAATTTTAATATCACTCATGGTTATATCTTCTTTTTCTATCTTTAAATCATCGGCGATAAGAAATATTTCATCACTTGTTGTATCATCATCATCTGGAGGAATTATTGGAGTATTAGGATTTTCGCTTGGTTTTGATGGCTCTACTGGAGTGGGATTAAGATATTTTGTTATTACATCACTTATTTCAGGGAGAAAGAAAACCGCGGCGATAAAAATAGTTAAAATAATAAATATACCAATAGAAGTTTTACGGCGACTTTCAAATTGACCAATTGTAATTGGTTGTAATTCCGTTTGCTCTAATTTAAGGTTTTTTATTTTTTTCTTTGCCATGTTATCCCTTCTTATCTCTATAATGATTATATCAAAAAAGATGAAAAATAAAAAGAGCTTTTATACTCTTTTGTTATAAATCTAATCTTTAGGATTAAAAAATAAAGTTAAAATAGCGGCAAAAACAATTGAGCCCACGATGGCCGCGCCTCCTTTGGTTAACATTCCAGTAAAAATACCTAATATACCATTTGCTAAATATCCTTCGTAAGCTCCAGTATATAATAAATAACCAAAGTTGGAAATAATAGTTGAAGCTCCTCCGCCTGCTAAATCTATTAATTTATCATATAGACCAAAGAATGCTAAAATACAACCGATAACCGTAAATAAAGATGTGATATGACCTGGTGTTAATTTAGTATTATCGAGTATTAATTCACCAATTAAACAAAATGAACCGGCGATTAAAAATGCCCAAATAAATGTCATTATTCTACCTCCAAACTTATAGCGTGTGCAATGCCAGGAATTCCTAATTTTTGATTAGCTAATTGAACTGATTGTAATGAACCAGTAGCTATTATTAAGATTTTTTTATAACGTTTACAGGCTAAAACACGTTCATATAAAACTAAAGGTAAAGCTGCTGGTCCACTGGCTCCGGCATATGTTTCTTGCGCATTAGTGTATATTTCACAGCCAGCATCAAGATATTTTTTTATTTTTATATTATAAACTTTGTCTAATAAATCAGTAAATATTTCTTTCCCGACTTTACCTAAATCACCAGTTACGATAATATCATAATAATTAACATTTCTTTTCATTTCTAATAAGTGTGTATTTAATACATCCGCAGCGGCCGGTGCCATGATAGCTCCCATATTATTGGTATCATTAATACCCATATCAATAGATTTTCCAATAGTAGCACTTTCAATTTTGATACTAGTTGGTTCATTGGTTAATAAAGTAGCAACAGCAGCCGTAGTAGTAAAAGTAGTCGTGTGTTTTTTTAAGGCTCCATATTCAACAGGATAACGAAATTGTCTTTCGGCATTTAAATTATGACCACTCGTGATAGCTATAACATTTTTAGCAAGTTTACCACTTATAAAGGCAGATGCTATTATTAATTCTTCAACATAAGTAGCACAAGCACTGTAAGTTCCTAAATAAGGAATACGATATTTACTAGCATTATAACTAGATACACTGGTTTGATTTACTAAATCACCTCCGATTAATAAATCAATTTTATTTTCAAGTAATTTATTAGTTCTTAATAAATTATCCATTACTACTTGTTGCATTTTAATTTCGGCTTGTTCAAAGGTTTTTTCTCCATAATAATAATCATCCATAGCTAAATCATAATTTTTCAGTAATCCATCTTTTTCTAAAGGACCCACTATAGAAAAATTATCTTTAATATATACATTGTTAAATTTTTTGCTAGCCACTAATAATCACCTTCACAATCACTAAAATAAAAGATGCTAATATTCCATATAATATAACACTTCCGGCTAGTTTAAAGAAATTAGAGCCTAGTCCCATGATTAAACCTTCTTTTTTATAATCTAAGGCACTACTTGATACAGAATGAGCAAAGCCAGTAGTTGGTAATAATAAACCAGCTTTGGCTTTAGACATCCAATTATCAAAAAAACCTAAGGCAGTAAATAAAGAGGCAGTAAAAATTACTATTAAACTAGTCCAGACTGTAGCGTCAATCCTTGTTAAATTTAAAACATTCATCAAAATGACAATTATTCCTTCTACAATAAAACCTACTGTACCCCCTACAAGAAAAGCTATTATGGCATTATTTAGCTTATTTTCTTGGGGTTCATGCTTTTTTACTAATTTTTTATATTCATCTTTGTTCATATTAAACCTCCATTTTTAGTATGAATTTTTTAAAAAAAGTTATACCTTTTTATTAAAATTACATTGTTTAATTGACAAAAAGAAGAATATATAATAAAATAATATTGCAAGCAAGAATTACATATAAATTAATATGGGGCTTTAGCCAAGTGGTAAGGCATGGGACTGCAACTCCCCGAGCACCGGTTCAAATCCGGTAGGCCCCTCCAAATTGATAAGAAACTCGGAAAATTTTTCGAGTATATATAAAAACTACTCTTAAATTAAAATTGGGAGTAGTTTTATTTTGACAATTTAGAAAACACACTTGCATATTGACAGCCAATATGCGTGCTAAAAATGATTATTCACTAGAATCATTTTTGTTATTTAAAATACTAATTAATTCATTTAATTCAGATTGTTTATCAAGTATTTCATTTTTTAAATTTTCTATATATTTTTTTATATCTTCTATACTATTATTTTCTTGCATTATTTTTACCCTCGCTCATCAATTGAATTTGAACTTTAATTTCTTCAATTTGCTTATCCAAATCATCTCTTTGACTAGTTAAACTTGATAATTGTTTTTTTAATGTTTCTAATTCTGGTAATGTTATTGTATCATCTTTTTTATTTTCTTTAATTTTAATATACTCTAAATAAAAATCTACTAAATATTTTGAATGACTATTTCTAACATCATAATCGTTCAAATAATCTTTCATAGTTAAATTAGATCTATCTATATTTGATCGAAAAAGCCCTCTATATACTCTTCTTATAAAAGGTATTCCTAATTTTGAACAATCTTTTTTAAAATTTTCTTCAATTGGATCTAGATGGCTTTTAAGTAAAACATCACATACTAAATCCTATCCCAAATATTTACATCTCAAAACATCAATCATTCTAAAAAATGTATTTCTAGTTTCTGTATTAGGTATTGACTTTAAATCCATAGTAATAAAATCATTTAAAGTATAAATTCCTCTATTATGTAAGCCAATTAAATTTTGTCCAAAATTCGGTTTTGAATTTAAAAATGGTATATCCTCTAATCTCATTTCTAAAGTTTTATTATCATCCATAAAATCACATCCTTGCTTGTAACTACTTATAAATTACATAATAATTATATCACGTATAATACTGATTAGTAAATGGATGAAGTTGCAAATCATTGATTTACTAGTATAATATTATTACTCTTTTTAGAGTAAAATTTATGCGATTGAGTTTAGGCAGATTATATCATAAATCCTTAACTGATACTATAATTAAGAACAGCTTATCATTTTATTAATTTATTTTATATTCATTTTTTATCATCTTAAATATTTCTTGTTTCTCTTTTTTTGTAAATATATCTTTTTGTCTTTTAAATTTATTTAAATCCCATTTCCAAAAGTTATAGCCAAAATGTTTATCAATATATTTTTTATTAAATAAATTTACTTCATTTTTATATCTTGGCATAAAATGAAAATGAACGTGAGGTTTTTCATTATCACGATAAGCATTATTCATTAAACAAGAAAAATTAAACATGGTAGCTCCAAATATCTTTTTACATACTCTTTCTAATTCTTTTTCTAGTTTACCAAGTTCAGCCCAATCATCACTGGTTAAATCACTTAAATTTTCTGTATTACAACTTATAATTGAATATCCAATAAATTCTTGACTCCATTCGCCAAAAACGACTTCCCACGTTTTACCTTTATATAATTGCATAATTACCTCCCTTAATCAAAAATATCTTAATTTTTCATATTTTGCAACATTTATATTATTCTTTTACATTGTCATTCCCCGATCTTGCTCTATTTTTTCAACTTCTTCTAAATTTTGTTGTTCTAATATTTCTTGTTGTTTTAATAATTCATCTAAATTAACAATTTTATTAATATCTAATCCCATTTCCTTAATTCTTTCTTGAAATTGTTTTCTTCTTAATTCATGTCTTTGATCTTCTAATTGTTCCGTTAGTACATTTTTTTGTAAAGAGTCAATTTCCCTTGGCTTTTGTTCTTGTTTATCTTTTGCAATTATAATATTACCATTTTGATCCATTAAAATATTAGCACTTTTGTTATAGGCTTCAGTAGATAATTTTTTCCCTTTTTGTAGTTCAAAAAAATATTCATTAAATAAAGCATTAGCATTTGTATCTACAATTACTTCTGGTATTCCTTTAAAAGCCGTAATATATTCTTTACCAAACAGTATAGATATATCTAATTGTCCATCTTTAGTTGAAACAATATATTGAGGATTATTTTCTATAACTTTAGTATATAACGCATTTTTTTCTTCTTCTGTTAAATTTGCATATTTTATGCTAGTATAATATCCAATCGCAGCATTTCTTAAATAAATGGTATTTCTTTCTTCTTCTGGATCATATTCTGATGATTTTCGATATTGTTCTATTATTTGATTTAATTGTTCCTCTGTTAAACTATTTTTATATTGTTCGTATAAATAAGAATGTACTCTATCATCTATATTTTCTTGGGCTATTGTTGAAAAAGTTATTCCGTTTGTTATTTTCCCTAAATCTTGATAGTATATTGCTCCATTAGTTTTTGAGGTAAGTCCCATATATTTTGAATGATTAACATTTTGCATTGTACCAAGTTTTATTGGATTATTTAATATTTCTATGTGGTCCTGATATGTTGCTACATAAACATAAATTGGAGTTTGGGTTTGTTCTAAATTTTGTAGTTGGAATCGTTCTATTTTTTTTAATCCATTGGGATTTATATTTTGTTTTAATATTTTAAAATCTTGATTTAATGATTTAGAAAAAATACGAGGTATATCTTGTAACCTTTTTTCAAGTAAAGTTCTTCTTTTAGAAAAATCAGCGGTAGCCATATTAATTTTAAAAACTTCGTTGCCAATTCTAAATTCAAACATATTTGTATTGGGGTTCCATAATGATTGATATGGTATTCTATTCGTATTATAAACCTTTCTATCTTTATCAATCGCCAATTTATGTCCAGCAATTTCAAATTCAATGACATCTTGATTATTGTATTCCTTTAATTTAGAAGATAATGACCTATACTCTTTTAATTGTTTTTCTAAAAATGTTTTCTTTAAAGGATCAAAAATACCCATTTTATTTAATAATCCAATATCCATACCCTGTTTAAATTGCTCTACCCATTCCATATCTGGAGCAGGTCTTTGTTCTAAAATAGAAAGATACTTTTCATATTCTTCAAAAGATGATATTAAATGTTTTGGTATATTATTTTGAATCAAATGCCGTTGAGCATTTATATAATTAGGATCTATCATTGCTTGGCTCATTATAAAGCCTTTATTTTCCCATTCTTTTTGATATTTAGCTACGTTTTGAACGAAGTTTAACCATGATGAAGATACTCTTTTTGAATCAACTTTACCTTTTAAAAATAAGCTATAATTATTAACATTACCAGTTAAAGCATTAGCAAACTTTAACATATTAACTTGAGGTTTATAAGATCTACTATTAGGATATATTTGTTGATTTAACATTTCGGTAATAGCTTCATTTATAAAACCACCATTTTTAATTTCCGGATCTGGGAATTCAACTTTATCTATTTCTCTCATAACCAAAAAATGGATAAATTCGTGAGATAATACTGCATCTAAATATTCCATTGGGTAATTAAGGCAAGAACTGTCAATATGAATTTCTTTAATTCCATATCTATAAAGACCAACGGCGCCAACTTTAGAAGGCTCATTACTAACTAAAATTTTTAATTTATCAGGTATATCTTTTAATATATATTGATTAAAAAATTCTTTATAATCTCTTTGACTAGTATAACCATTAGCATTAAAATATTCTTGTTGTTTTTTCATTACTCTTTTAAATGAGTCGATTAACCGCGAATCAATATCTATTTTTTCAATAATATTATCTTGTGTTAAATATTCAAAACTTTTATCTTCCATAATTAACTCCTATTTTAGTCTTTTATTCTCTATTTTTATTAATTTATCTTCTTCAAATTCTAATTTAAATAATTCTGGTACCTTCCAATTACCATCAAAAATAAGTTTATTATTAAAATATATTTCAGCTTTTTCGGTTTCTTTATTATATATTATTTCACACCATTTTTTTAACATAGCTGTTAAAGCAGTACCATGAGAAACAACCATTATATTTTGCCCTTTATATTTATTTAATAATTCTTCTAATGCCCCTTGCATTCTTAAAGCTACTTCATTTAATGATTCGCCATTATTAATTTTATAATCCCAATTATTAAATTGCAATTCATAAAAATCTTTGGGAAGCTCACTCATTGAATTAACTCCAAACTTTCTTTCTCCAAACCTTTCATCAACATTTAATTTTATTTTATTAGCCTCAGCAATATATTTAGCAGTTGCCATTGCTCTAACATAATGAGAAGAATACAAAACATTTATATTTTTTAATTCTGGTATTTCACTCATTAAGCAGGCTTTTTCTTCCCCAACTACACTTAAAGGATTTTTTTCATTTCTAATTTGTTCTATTTCATTAGCGTTATATTCCCCTAAATACTCTCGAAAAGGTTGTGAATATCTTGCTATATAAATTATTGTTTTCATGAATTTCTCCTTTTTTATCTTCTTACTTCTGAAGATTGTTCTATCGTCTGATTATTTTGAAGCATATTTATAGTGTTTAAAAAATCTTGTTTTAATTGAGGTGTAGTTAAATATGCAGATATTTTTTGATAATTTTGAAGTACATGGTCTGTATCATTATTAGCTATAAAATTGGCTGCTAAATCTCTCTCAATTTTATTTATTAATTTTCCTTGCGTTTTTATATTACCCCTAAAATATTCGCCATCTGCCATTTCTATATCAACTAAATCACCTTGTAATTGATTACCATATCCCCTAATAATTAGTTTATCAATAGAATATATTTTTTCTAAATCAAACATAAATTCTTCAAATTTTCCAGCATTATCAGGAAATACCTCATACATTTCTTTTTAATTGTCTTCCATCTTTTCTAAAACCTAGTGCCAATAATTGATTAATTGGAACTCCTAGTGAACCTGATAGAAGCATTAAAATACTACCATTTAATTGATATTCTGATAGTGGACTATATGGCGTATGTTCGGCGTGTCCTCTTACAGTATTTGGCTGTTCTCTATATTGTAAATTAGTTTCATTTGATAAATGATATAAAATTTCGGCTGTATATTGGGTTGCGCCTTCAGTTAAAAACATTCCTGTTTTACCATTGTAAAATGAACATTCTTCCTGATTATTTACATATCTAGTTTGCAAAGCATGAGTTATTTCATGAAAAAAATATAACTTATTGGTTTCATAATCTAATGTTGAATTCATGGTTATTTTATTTCCATCAGTTTTACCATGAATACCACCTAAATTTTCTTCAGAAATAGTATTTAAAAGATTTGGTAGCATTCTAGCTACATTTATTGGATCAAGATATAATCCACCCTCAAAATCTAATTGCCCAATAGAATCAATATAATCTGCAATTAATAAATAATATTTTTCAGGAATATTAGCATTTGTATTTTGAAATAATTCTTTTATTGAATCAACTAAACCACTATTTAACAATTCTTGCTCTCTTTGGGTTCTTGACTTCATTTAATCACTACCTTCCAACATTTTACATCATATTATCTTATAATAAAATTATATCATTATTTCCATAAAAAAACATTATTATATTGAATATTTTTTAAAATGTGATACTATTATTTTAATAATTATTTATAATAGTTTACATAAATATTTAAATAATATATAAAAAAGAGGGATAAATATGATACTATATGTTATGCGACACGGAGAAGTTAAAGCTAATCTCAAAAATCAAATAAATGGTAGAAATAATCATGGATTAACTATGAAAGGAAAAAAGCAAGCAAAAAATAATCAACAAATTATTGTTAATTTAAAAATTGATATGATTTTTTGTTCTCCTCTAAAAAGAGCTATTCAAACGTGTAAAATTGCTACTAAAAATAAATATAAAATTATTTATGATAATCGATTGTTAGAAAGAGATTCTAAAAATATGCAATATAAATCAATAAAGGAAATAAATAAAGATATATGGTATAATTTAAGCAAAGATATAGTATATGACAATTCTGAAGGATTTAAAAGTATTGTTAATCGTGTAAATGACTTTATTAAAAATATAAAAGATAATTATGATGATAAAAATATTTTAATAGTTACTCATGGAGATGTATGTAAGGCAATCTACTTATATTTTAATCCTAACAACAAGAATATAGCAGATTTCGAACATAAAAATTGTGAAATAATTAAATATGAATATTGAAACTATTTTAAAGATATAATAAAAATTTTATTTCAATATATTAAAAGTGTAGTTATCTTCTGAAATTATTATATTTTTTATATTGCCTTTTTCTAATTCTTTTCGGGTACTATCGTCTAAATGACTAACTATAAATTTACAATCAGGATATTTTTTATTTAAAGTAATAATCATATCGATACCCATATGTTTTTTATCGCCTTTTATTAAGGTACAATCACAAAATAAATAATTACAAACACTAGCCATGTATTCTACATTTTTACAAATGGTTGTATCCCCTGTAAATCCTACTTTAATGTTTTCAGTTGCAAATATATAGCCATATGCTGGTTTCATTCTTCCATGATCAACTAAATATTTAGTAACTGTATAATCTTTAATAGTAAAATTATTTTTAAAATTATAAGTTGGTTTTATTGTATCTAATACTTCTTGAGCTGGATTAGGAAAAGCTAATTTTAATAATAATTTATTTTTTCTTTTTCCTTCTTTACTACAATAAATATTTACTTCAGTATTATTGGCTTTTGATTTTAATAAAAAATAAAATGGTATATCAAAATAATGATCTCCGTGAAAATGTGTTAATAAAACATAATTAACTTCTCTTGGATCAACACCTATTTTAAATAAATTTTTACAAGTCCCATTAGGCATATCTACTAAAATTTCATTATCAATTAGGTAAGATGCACTATTATAAGCTGTCCACATATTTCCACTTCCAATAATTTTAATCTTCATTTTTATCACCGTTCTCCTTAAAAAGATGTTATACATCTTTATTATCTTATAATCTATTTAAATTCATAACATTACAAAAAAGAGAAAGTATTTCTCCTTTAATTTCTAAAAATTTAAATTATTAATTTCATCTAATTCTCTATATAATGATTTAAGATAATTAATTGATTCTTCAATTTGTTCATCACATTCAGATATATAATTTTTATCAATTCTTCCAGTAAATTCATATAAATCTGACTGCAATTCATTAAATTTTCTTAATAGATAAGCAATATCTTCTTCATCTTTGGTATTTTCAGATTTTAAATTATCTAATAGATAATTTAATTTAGAATATTCTTCTTTAAAATCTTCTAATTTTTCTTGATTTGCTTTTTGTTTTTTATCTTCATTTTTTATAAATTCTATTGCTTTTAATTGTCCATTTTTATTTATTAATTCTTTAACTTTATCACTAAATTCTACTGCATAACCGCCAACTTTAGCAACTATTCCTATAAAAGACCTAAAATTATTTAAATCTTCATCTGTACGACATAACAATAAAGTTTGATAAAATTTATACATTAATTTATTTATTCGTTCTTCATTTCTTGTCATATCCGCTAAAGCCATATAATGTAATAATGAGCTACAATTAATATCAAGTTCAGATAAACCACCATTAGGCCGATATTTAACATTAAAATATTTGCTTTCAAAACCACCTTCAACTTTAACCGATACAGGTTTCCTTTTATTTTCTTCTAATTTATTTATGTAATTTTTTGCAGTTCTTATTCCATTTATATTCAGCATACTTTGATTTGCCTGATAAAAATCTACTGCATAACCACCTATCTTTGCTAACTCTTGCAATAACATATTTAAATTTTGCAAATCTTCTACAGATTTACAAAAAGCAAGCGTTCTCATAAAATGTTCATTTAAAGTTTTAATTGAACTTTCATTTCGATATGTATCTGCCATTGATAAATATGTTATTAATGAATCAGATTCCATTCTTAATTCTGGATTTTCTTTTAAAGAAATCGGGCTATTTATACCAATATATTTACTTTCAATGCCACCATTATACTTTTCAGAAACTTTATCCATTTTTTACCTCCATACTATATTAATTATAACAGCAATTTTTATTTTTAGCAATTCATTTCTAATCATATCTTTTTAAATAAAAATGTTATTTTTAATGAAAATTTTGTAGAAAATCGTAAAATCAAAGGTATAAAGGTACTTGTCTATAAAGGCTATTTAAAAAATAATTATGAATATTGTCCTGTTTGTGGTTGTATTAATGATAATTCTATTCTTAAAAATGGCACCAGAAAATCTTTAATTAAAATACCTAAAGTTTCAGAATTAATAAGTTATTTAGAATTAACTAAACAAAGATATAAATG
>CANQMC010000024.1 GCA_947624855.1 uncultured Bacilli bacterium
TAGGCATATGATATTCCTGTACTTAACAGTAATACTACTACTAAGTAGATTATTACTTTTTTACTTTTTAATATTTCTTTCATTTTTTATAATCACACCCTTGTACCATTATCAATGATACTTTAATATTACCAAAAGCGTGTACCATTGTCAATGGTATTTTTGGCTTTTTTAAACACTTTTTTAGTATAATGATGCTAGAGGTGTAGATTATGGAATTTAAAGCTAATGATTATCAGCAAAATGAAATTATCAAATTTATAAGACAAAGTACTGGAAAAACTCAAAAAGAATTTGCTCATGAATTACATAAATCTACAAATTGGCTAAGAGCAATTGAACAAGATATAAATAATATATATTTTACTGATGTTTTAAAAATTGCAAAAGAATTTAATATAGATATTATTATTAAAAATAAATAATAATTTTTTAATTATAAATATTTTAATAAATGTCCAAATATTGTTCTTGGACTTTTTAAATATCTTTAATTTTAAAAAATAAAGAAGGAGTTGATACTTATGGCATTAAAACGTCCTGATACATATTATTATGATGTAGTTAGAAAAAATATTAGAAAATACCGTAATTTAAAAGGATATACTTTACAAAGATTATCAGAAGAAGCTGAAATGTCTATGGATTATTTAGCAGAAATTGAAAGTGAAAAAAGGAAAAAAAGTTTTAGTTTAGCAATATTAGGAAGAATTGCTGAAGTTTTAGAAACTGATATTACAAAATTTTTTGAAGAATAAATATATTTAAATTCTTTATTTTTAAACATGAAAAAACCCTTTTTTACAAGGGTTATTATTCATTATGGTGACTCCGGCGTGATTCGAACACGCGACCGACCGCTTAGAAGGCGGTTGCTCTATCCAGCTGAGCTACGGAGTCACTTACTGGCTGTAAATAATTATAATATATTTTTTTTATTTTGGCAAGAGTAAATTAACGACTTTTTATTTTATTCTCTTTTATATTATTAGTAATTTCTTGGTTTTTTATGAGTGAAATATTAAAAATTTTTGATCTAATTTCATTTTCTAATATTTTTAATTCATTTAATAATTTTTGTAATTGTTCAGTTCTTATAGATTTATTATATTTTTTTAAAAGAATAGTTCGTAATCTTGATAATTCATCTAAGGCTATTACTAAATTACCACTTGTTGTTTCATCATCTTCAGAAATAGTTTTTAAATAAAATTCTAATATTTTACGATATTTTTTATTAAAACTATTTATTATTAATATTTCGATAAGTTCAGGTTTAAACATAACAAAATCATTAAGAAAATATTTTTTATTGGGAAATTTATAATTAAATCCTTCTTTATTATATTCAAATTTAGTTATTTCTAATTCTTTTTTTAATTTTTTGATAGTAAAACCTTTCATAAACTCACCTACTTATCTAATAAATCTGGTCTTTTTTCTTTAGTTATTCTTAATTTTTCATTATTACGATATTCATTTATTTTTTGATGATTGCCACTTAACAAGACATCTGGTACTTGATAGCCTCTAAAGTCTCGAGGTTTGGTATATACTGGATAATCTAATAAATTATCTTTAAAAGATTCTTCTTTAAAAGATTCTTCGGCGATAACACCAGGAATAAATCGAGATATAGCATCTATAATAACTAAAGCTGGTAATTCCCCTCCAGTTAAAACATAATCACCAATGCTAATTTCCCCATCAACAAAATTTTTAATTCGTTCATCAAATCCTTCATAATGACCACATACTAATATTAGATGTTTAGTTTCATTAATTATAGTTGAGGCTAATTTATCATTAAATGTTTTGCCTTGAGGAGTTAATAAATAAACTTTAGAATCTTCTTTTTTGACACTTTCAATAGCTCTTACAACAGGTTCACACATTAAAACCATACCTGCTCCTCCCCCATATGGTGTATCATCAACTTGACCATTTTTAAGTAAAGTAAAATCTCTTATATTAATTACATTTATTTCTATTAAATTATTTTGAAGAGCTCTTTTAATAATACTTTCATTAATATAGGCATTTATTATTTCTGGAAATAAAGTTAAAATATCAAATCTCATAATATCAATTCCTTTATATTTTCAGTATAAACTATTTTGTTTTTTAAATCTACCTTTTTTAGGTATTTACTATGATATGGAATATAATATTCTTGATCTTTTTTTACTTTAAGTAAAATATTGCCGTTATTATCATAGATATCGATAATAGTTCCATAGTTTATATTATTTTCCATTATAGACATATTAAGTAAATCATCTAACAAGTATTCATTTTCATTTAAATTTAAATCATCTCTATTTATATAAATATTTGAACCTTTATATTTTAAAACTTCATTTATATCATTTATTCCTTTTAAAGTAATCATATCATAATTTTTATGAACTCGATATGAATTAATTTGATATTCTTCTTTTTTATTTCCAATATAAACTTTAAAATCTTTTTGAAAAACTAATTCTTTTTTGTCAAAATTACTTAATATTCTAATTTCTCCTTTAATACCATGAGTATTTACTATTTTACCTAAATATATATATTTCATTTTTAACCTCTTTTTCTTTTTCGAGAATATTTTTCAATAATATTAAAATTTAATTTATATGAAATTATACCATTTTTAATAATAGGTTCAATAAAACTTAAATTATAACCTTTAAAATTTAATGCAGTTTTTAATAAAGATAAATATTGAATTTTAGATAAAAGGATAAGGTTTTTTTCAATATGTCCATCATGATAATTATTGCTTTCGATTAAATAATTAAAATATGGATCAACTGTAATATTAGTAATGTCATAATCATAATATTTTTCTAATAAATTTTTGATTAAAGTATTAGCTTCATTACTATTTATTTTTAATTTTTCCATGTTAATTCCTCATTTCATAAAATATAATACTAGCTGCTATAGAAGCATTTAAACTTTCACAATTATTATTTAAAGGAATATTAATTAAAGAATCACATTCTTTTTTTAAATATTCATCCATTCCTTTTCCTTCACTACCAATTATTATAGCGCTTTTTAAAGGAAATTCTAAAGTTTTTAAATTTGTTCCTTTTGAAACATCAGTTCCATATATTAGATAATTATTTTCTTTTAATTCTTTAAGAGAAGTAGATATATCTTTTCTTATAATATTAATATTAAATAACATACCTTCACTGGCTCTTATTACTTTAGGATTATATAAATCAACAGTATCTAAACTTAAAATAAGAGTTTCTATATTAAAAGCAACGGCACTTCTAATAATTGTTCCTAAATTACCAGGATCTTGAATATTATCAAGTAAACATACAGCTCCATTTATAGGTTTTTCGGGTATTTTAGTGCATACTGCTATTACAGGACTAATACTTACTTGGTCACTTATTTTTTTCATTATGGGAATAGTTACTAAATAAAAAGGAATATTTTCTTTTAAAAAACTTAGATCAATACTTATTATTTCTTTTACTATTCCTCTTTTTAGAGCTTCATTTACTAAATGATCGCCCTCAATAAGAAATGTATTAGTTATATCACGATATTTTTTTTCTTTTAATTTAGTCCATTCTTTTACTTTAGAATTAGTTAGGGACGTTATTTCCATTATTTAACCTCTTTCTTGCTTCTTTATAATTTGGATAATATATACTTACCATTTGCCAAAAATGCTCACTGTGGTCATGATGATAAAAATGACACATTTCATGAATTATAACATATCTTAATAAATCTTTTGGATATTTAATTAATTCACTATTTAATGTTATTGTATTACTTTTATAATTACATACTCCCCATCTTGTTTTCATTTTGCGAATTCTTAAACTAAATTCAGGAGTTTTAATTATTTCTTTTAAATTATTTACTTCATATGTAAATATTTCTTTCGTTTTATTTTTAAGAAATTTATTTAACATATCTTGATTTTGACATGTTATAACACCATTATTAAAGATTATTTCTTTAATATTTTCATCATAATTAATTTCATAATTTAATCCTAAATACCAAAATTTAGTATCACTTTGTTGTTTATTTAAAGCTTTTTTATATAATCTTTCTAAAGATTTAGCATTTTTAGTTATTAATTTTAATAGCTCTCTTTCACTTACTCTTCTATTAGCTGTTATTACTAAATTTAAATTATCATCAAAACGAAAATAAATATTTTTATTATTTTTTCTAATAATATTGACATTTATTTTTTCATTATTTAATATTACTTCCATATTAATCCTTGTTTTTTCTTACTAAAGATAAAGACTTAGTATAATTATTAAAAGCATCGTTTAAACCATTTTCTTCCATGATTATATCTAATTTAGGTGAATGATTATATTTATTTTTATTTTGGCAAAAATCTTTTAATATTAAATATAATGTTTTATATTGTTCTTTTTCACTTAATTCTTTAAAAGTTGGTGAACCATCTTTAATATTTATATTATGTCCATCATATGTAAAAAAAGCACTTATATATTTACCATCTTTTTGATAACTAATAAAATATAATGGTTTATTAATAGGTTTATTTAATTCTTCTTTTATTTTACTATTATTTAACATATCACCATAATCATCTTCAAGAAGTTCAATAAAATCTTCAATATCTGAATTTAAATAATAAAGATTTTCAATCTTTAAAAAAATATTATAAATAGGAATTAAACTTCTTTTATCATTTGTTATTTCATTTATAAAACTTGACATTAAAATATCGACAATAATAGTATCTTTTTCATTTAAAACAATTTTATTATTATCTAAATATTCATTTAATTTTTCTTCAAATTGTTTAGTCATAATATAATCAAATAATTCATTTATAGTTAATGTTCCTATAAAGATTGCTAGTAATATAATTATTGGCATAAAACCCACCTCACAAGTATTATATCATAAATATTAAAAAAAGTATAAGTTTTTTTGCTTATACTTCATTTTTTGGTTAAATATTCATTAATTAAAGATTCTATACCTTTTATTGTTCGTAGTTTGTTTCGATCAATTCTTGTTGGTTGGATATTTATTCCATAATCTTCTAGTTTAGAAAATAATTCAATAAAAGCATAAGAATCTAATAAACCACTTTCAATTAAATCTATATCTTTGGTATATACTTGATCATCTTCACAAATCTCATATAATAATTTTTCAACATCTATTTTTATTTTCATAATTCTTTTAAGGCCTTTCTGTCAATTTTACCATTTTTATTTATTGGTAATTTATCCATAATTTTAATTGTTTTAGGTATCATATATTCAGGTATATATTTTTTAAGTTCTTCTTTGATATATTCACTAGAAAGGTTTTTATCAACTAAAACAAATGCTTTAAGAGCTTTTACAATTTGATTATCGTTATATTTAGCTATTACTGCACAATCTTTAACTCCTTTTATTAAATTAATATAATATTCAATTTCATTTAGTTCAATACGATAACCTTTATATTTTATTTGATTATCCATTCGACCTTTACAATATAATTTATTATCTTTAAAGTAACCAATATCACCTGTTTTATAACAATTTATATTTTTTTCTTTATAATATCCTCCTTTATAATCTGTTAAATAACCGCCAAAAACACTTTTTCCTTTTAAAACTATTTCATTATTAATAATTTCAATATCTGTAGCAAATTTACCTATTTCGCCTACTGGAAGAATTGAGAAATTTGCCATTTCTTTAGTAATAACTATTCCCGAAACAGCAGAAGTTGCTTCGGTTGGACCATAAGCATTTATTATTTTTAAATTTGGAAAAGCTAAAAATATTTTTTGAACGGTTTTAGGTTCTAATAATTCACCACAAAAATAAACACATTTAAAATTAGGATAATTTTTAGAAGTAAATTCAGCATTTAATAAACATAATTTCATAAAAGTAGGTGTCATTACCGCAACATCTATATCTTTCATCAAAGTAAATATTTTGTTAAAGTTTTCTTCAATGTTAGTACTCGCTACAAGGGTATGACCATTACAAAGGGAATAATATAAATCGGCTACACTTAAATCAAAACTAAAACTAGCTTGATTTAAAACATTGATATTTTGATATTTCGATAATGGTTCTAAATTACTAATCCAATTAATAAAATTGTCTAAATTTGTTTTAGATATTGGTACTCCTTTAGGTATACCGGTACTTCCTGAGGTAAATATTATATAGACTATATCATTATTATTTTCTTTTATTTCATATTTTGCATATTTAGTTAAATTATTAAGGCTACAACAAGAAATATTTTCTATTTTTAAAGTATTATCAGTTAAAATTAAACTTGAATTAGTAATTTCAATAATATTTTTTAATCTATATAAAGGAGTCCAAATATCTAGAGGAATATAAGTTCTATTAGCTAAAATACAAGCAAAAATAGAAATAATAACATTAATATTTTTATGACCATAAATTATTACGGGTGATGTATCTTGTCTTTTTAAAAATTCAGCATAATATTGAGCTTTATTCCATAATTCTTGATAAGTTATATATTCTTCATCTATTTTATAAGCAATTTTATTAGGATATTTTTTAACTATTTTTTCTAATTTATTTAACATTTTAATCATCTCTTATTTGATCTTTAGGAATTAAGGAATAATCATATAATACACCTGAATGATTATCTAATATTAATTCTTTAGCTATTTCTTTATTGGTTAATCTATCTATTACAATTCTATAAACTTGGGATATTCGAAAATATTGGTCTCCTTCTTTGCGAAAATGATGATTTTCTTCAACTAATTTATAACGATATGGGTATTCTCTTTCACTTCTTAATTCACCACATAATTCCCCATTTTCACACCAAACTAATATTTGAACGTCTTGATCTGTATTATTTTTAAAACGATAGTCAATATTATTATAACAAACTGAAGTTCCGGTTCCAAAAGGAACTCTTCTTCGTTCATCAGGAAATAGTGCATCAGAATGATGATGCAATTCAGTTACTTCTAAAGGACTATTTAAGACTAACCAATGAATCATATTAGCCATTTGACAAAGACCACCTCCATAACCGGCGGCTAAACCCTTACGGCCAATTACTAATCCTTCTTTATATCCTTGTTTTTCGCCTGCTTGACCAACTGTACTCCAAAAAGAAAAAGTTTCACCTGGATGAATAATTATACCATTTATTTTTTGACAAGCAAGCATTATATTAGTTACTTTATTTTCTTGTAATTTTAAATCAACACCTACTAATTTCCTTATTAAAATTGAACTATGACTTTTAACGATATTTGGTAATTCTTCTTTAGAATGAGTTTTAGCTATTTTTTCTTTACTAACTATATTTTTAAAATGTCTAACCATTATTTCTTTTTTCATTGATATTTTATGCGTTGTTGGACTTATATCACAAAAAAGTTTTCTTCCCATATTACCACTACTCCACTTCTAAACAAGTATAACATACCCCCCCCCCATGTCAATATTTTCTCCTTAACAAAATTGAGGAATATGTATTTAAAACTTATTTTAAGTATAACATATTTACTATTTAAAATATATATTTTTTTTAGTAATTTTAAAAAAATTAATAGTATAAATTAAGATTATTATTTATAATATATATGAGGTGCTTTATGGAATATTTAATTAAAAATAATAAAGAATATAATAATAAACAAATTAAAGATTTTTATAATATATTACCTTCTTATAAAAAAGATAAAATTAAAAAATATAAAAATAAAGAAACAAAAATAAATTCTATTATTGGAGAAATATTATTAAAAGATTTACTTTTAAAACATAATATAATTTATAATAATTTAAATTTTTATCTTAATTATTATGGAAAACCATATTTAAAAAATAATAATTGGTATTTTAATATTAGTCATTCATTTAATTATATAATAACCACGATATCTGATAAAGAAATTGGCATTGATATTGAAAAAATAAGAAATACTCCTTTAAATGTAATAAATTATTTTGCAACTCAAAATGAAAAAAAATATATATTAGCTAATAAAAAATATATATTTGAAAGAATTTTTAAAATATATACACTTAAAGAAGCTTATTTTAAAATGAAAGGTGAAAATTTAAATAATATATTAAAAGTTGAATTTAAAATTTGGGGTAATAAAGTATATTGTAGTGATAATAGTGTTAATTGTGGTTTTATAAATGATATAAAGGGATTTATAATTGCTTATTGTGAAAAAAGAAACTAATTTTTTAATATATCCATTGTATTTTTTTGGCATTTCTGCCACTTTTTTACAATTTATAATTTATGATTAACTTTCCAATAACCATTTTTATTTGCACCCACTCTTTTGATATAATCAAACTCAATAAGCATTTTAAAATTTCTTATAATAGTCCTTTTGTTTACATCTAGTAATCTGGCAAGTTCTTCTTGAGTTATTGATGGTTTGTCTATTATTAATTTTATAATTGATTTTTGTAAATTATTAAGAGATTTAAATCGTACATTTTCTGAAACTTCATTATTATTTCTAAATTCATTATTATTAAAAGGCACTGTTACTCGTATGTGATTAGGGAAGAATTCAAAAATACTTTTATCATATGTTTTTAATACTCTTTGTATTCCTGTTCCAAGTTGTTCCACAAAATTTAAATCTCTAAAAATTCTCATTAATTCTGGATTTCTAGGATTAGAAAAACCTTCTAAAAATTCTTCTTGACTAACCCCTTCTTGTATTCCACCATTTGAGGATATAACTAACTTATTATCAAACATTTCAAATTTTGGAGAATAACCATTACACCAATCATTATGAATAAGTGCATTAGTAATTAATTCCTTTACTGCATTATAATCATACATTTTTATTTCTTTTCTAACTGGAGTTTCTATTTTTGTATAGATTTTATTTTCTATCATAATTTTATTTAAAATATTGTCTGTTATTTTAATTAAAGAACAAAAGCCAAAATCTTCATTTTCTATCAAATTATAAACATCATCTCCAGCATATTTAGCAAATTGTACTGATATATTATTATTGTCCGAAAGTAAATACGCAATATAATTAAAATCATCGTTATCATCATAAAAATCTAATTTTTTTAAAAAATTATCATTTATTTCAAAACCATTTTCTTGATAATATATTTTTAATGTTTTAAATTCTAAATCCTGTTTTGGTGACTTTATATTTTTTAAAGAATTTCTAGCACGCTTTGAAAATAAATTAAAAATCGTTTCTCCATTCATACTTTCAACAGCTGATCCTACTCTAATGAAACAACTATCTGGAGTCATTCCCATTCCTCTTAAATAATATGGTCTTTCTGCACCTTTTGCTACAATAATTTGAATATATTTCTTATCATTTAATTCATTTAAAACAACATCAAATAAACCCAAAGTTGAAGGCATAATATTATTTTTTATTCTATCTTTTATTGTTCTTTGCAATAAATCAATATTACCGGCTATTCCTTTAATATTTCCTTTATCATCAATTCCTATAAATATGTTTCCACCTTCGGTATTTAAAAAGGCAATTACTTCTTTTTCAAGATTGTCTGTAAGTTTAATTTTAAATTCATTTCTTTTATCTTCTAATAATCCTAACATTAATTTTTACCTCCATTATAATATTACCATATGTCACTATAAATGTCACTATAAATGTCACTATAAATTTAGTTGATACAATAGCCAAGCAAAAAAAGAAGTATTAGTACCTCTTTTTACAAATGGCTAATACCTTTACTCATTATCCACCAATATTTAGCTTATTTCTTTTCGATTTTTTCTTTTCCACCCATATATGGTTGAAGTACTTTAGATATTTTAATACTTCCATCTTCTTGGTAATTGTTTTCTAATAAAGCAATTAATCCTCTATAAATCTAAACTATCTTGATTTAATAAGAATTCTTGTATTCCAATTACTAATATTCCTTCTTCGGTATACCAATGCTTAATATTATCTTTTACAACAATTATTTTTTTAAATTCATCTCCAATATTAAGTAATGGCTTTTCTTCTTGAATAGTTTTTTCTCTTTCTTCTAAATGTAAAGTACATTGAATGTAATATCTTTTATAAGATTGATTACATATAAAATCAACTTCCAATTGTTTTCTTTTGTTTTTTTCTCTTATTTCTACAATTCCAACATCTACATTATATCCTCTTATTAATAATTCATTGTATATAATATTTTCCATTAAATGATTTTCTTCTAGCTGTCTAAAATTAATTCTAACGTTTCTAAGACCAATATCTGTAAAATAATATTTACTTGGAGTAGATATATATTTTTTCCCTTTAATATCATATCTTTCAACTTTATTAATTAAAAAAGAATCTAATAAATAATTAATATATGATGTTATTGTTTGAACATTAACGTCTTTAACCATATTACTAACAAATGTATTTGCTAATTTTGTTGGATTAGTAAGTGATCCAACTGATGATGATAAAATATTTACAATATCATTTAAAACATCTTCTCTGCCAATATTATTTCTTTCTATTATATCTTTTAAATATACTGTATCAAATAAATTACTTAAATAGGAACTTTTTTCTTCTTCTGTTTTTTTAGTTAAAATATAAGGCATTCCACCATAAACTAGATATTCATTCCAAGCTTCATCTTGGGTTCCATTATAAGCAAAAGTAAATTCTTTAAAAGATAAAGGATAAACTTTTATTTCATCTCCACGACCTCTAAATTCGGTTATTATATCAGATGATAAAAACTTAGAATTACTTCCTGTAACATATACATCAACATTTTCTATATGTAAAAAACCATTTAATACAAACTCAAAATCTGGAACATTTTGTATTTCATCTAATATTACATAATACATTTTTTTATCTACAATTAAACTACGTATATATTCATCAAGTGTATCGGGATTTAAATATTTTTTATTTTTTCTTTCTTCTAAATCAATTTTAATTATATGATCTTCTTTAACTCCATTTGCAATTAAATAATTTTTAAAAATTGGATCCAATAAATAAGACTTACCTGATCTTCTTATCCCGGTAACAACTTTAATCATTCCGTTTTCTTTTCTGTTAATTAACTTATTTAAGTATATATCTCTTTTTATTTGTTTCACAATAAATCCTCCATTGTATTTTTTTGGCATTTCTGCCACTTTTTTACAATGACATTATATCATATATAAAAAATATTTTCAATATATCCATTGTATTTTTTTGGCATTTCTGCCACTTTTTTACAATGAAAAAAAGCCAAATGGCTTATTTCTTTTCGATTTTTTCTTTTCCACCCATATATGGTTGAAGTACTTTAGGTATTTTAATACTTCCATCTTCTTGGTAATTGTTTTCTAATAAAGCAATTAATCCTCTTGGGGTTGCTACAACTGTATTATTTAGGGTTGCTAAATATTCATTACCTTTTTCAGTTTTCATTTTAATACCTAAACGTCTTGCTTGAGCATCACCTAAAGTTGAACAAGAACCAACTTCAAAATATTTTTGTTGTCTTGGACTCCAAGCTTCTACATCACAAGATTTAACTTTTAAATCAGCTAAATCCCCACTGCAACATTCTAATGTTCTTACAGGAACATCAAGATTTCTAAAGAATTCTACAGTATATTGCCACATTTTATCATACCATTCCATTGCATCTTTTGGTTTACATAAAACAATCATTTCTTGTTTTTCAAATTGATGAACACGATATAAACCTCTTTCTTCTAAACCATGAGCTCCTACTTCTTTTCTAAAACATGGAGAATATGATGTCATAGTAATTGGTAATTTTTTTTCATCAATAAGTTCTCCTTTAAATTTACCAATCATACTATGTTCAGATGTACCAATTAAATATAAATCTTCACCTTCAATTTTATACATCATCGCATCCATTTCAGCAAAAGACATAACTCCAGTTACAACATCACTTCTAATCATAAAAGGAGGAACACAATAAGTAAAACCTTTATCAATCATAAAATCACGAGCATAAGCAATAATAGCTTCATGAAGTCTTGCTATATCTCCAATTAAATAGTAAAAACCATTACCACTAGTTCGACCAGCACTTTCTTTATCTAAACCATTTAATGATTCACATATATCAGCATGATATGGTATTTCATAATTTGGAACTTTATTTTCTCCATATTTTTTTACTTCAACATTTTCAGAATCATCTTTACCAATAGGAACACTTTTATCTATTATTTGAGGAATAATTAACATTATTTCTTGAATTTTTTTATTAAGTTTATTTTCTTCTTCTTCAATAGTAATTAATTCTTGATTTATTTTATTTACTTCTTCTTTTAATGTATTTGCTTCTTCAATTTGTTTATCACGCATTAATTTACCAATAGAATCACTTTTATTATTTCTTTCTTTTCGTAAATTATCACCTTTTGTTTTTAATTCTCTTACTTTTTGGTCTAATTCATATACTTCATCTACTAATGGTAATTTTTCATCTTGAAATTTCTTTTTAATGTTTTCTTTTACTAACTCCCTTTCTTCTCTTATTAATTTAATATCAATCATTTTAATCCTTCTTTCTATTTTATTTTTTTACTTAAATAAAAGAAAAACCCCAAAACTGCTAGGAGCAAATTCTGCGGTACCATCCTTTATATTACTTAATTATCATAACGCTGATGCTGCGGGAATGATTAATTCCACTAAAGAAGGAGATTTCTTATAATTTTTTAATTCATTTCCACCAACCATGAACTCTCTATCTAAAAATATTATAATACTTATCTTCTTTTTTTCGCTTTTTATTAGTATAACACAAACTAATAAAATATACTAGTATTTTTAATAATTTTGTTAATTATTATGTTGGTATATAAGGGTCATTATACAATCCATTACCAGCAAATGTTGTATCAGCTTTCAAATTTATGACAGGTCGAACACCAAGAACAGAAGTAGCATAAGTGTTGCCGTTGAGAGCGCCTTTGGCTTCCACATAAAACACGCCAGCATTGCCGTTGTAAAAGTAAGAAGGAGACATAGTCCAATAATATTTGTCTGTATATAAATAAAAATATTGATTTTCTTGATATATTACTCCTCCCGCAAAGGCTACTTCATCCGCTGTTATTAATCCTATTGGTACACTTAATTTCTTATTACCTTGACTTGCATCTTCTGGTGTTGTATACAAATCATTTCCTTTATATGTGCACTTAAAACTTGGTGTTTTATTTGTTACATTCCTATAATATGCTCCATAATGCGTAAATTGTGTTCCATATCCACCACCTTTTGCTGGTTCTGTACTATTAATTGTACTTGATCTATCTCCACAGAATCCTGCTGTATGACTTAGTTTTGTTGATAATTCTGATAAATTTTGATTATACCATTCATCTAATACTTTCTTTACATTACTTGGATGTTCATTTTTATGTGCATTTGCCCATGTACTTGCTCCTGTATCTCCGTACATATATCCTATATATGCATTATCATCGTATGAACTATTGAATGAAGTTATTTTATTACCTGATGATATTTCTATTTGTGTTACTGAATCTTTATTATTTGTAGTCGTTGTCGCCCACTTTCCATCACCTGTTTGAGGTGCACTACTTCCTGTTCCTGCATATATCATTCGAACTGAACCATCGCCGTTAATTCTGATTATTCGCCACCAGATTGGATCTCCAGATGATGGACCATTTGTTCCTGTTGTTCCAAATTTTACCCAATTATTATCTACTGTTCCTCTATATACATAACTTGTTTCGTTTCCTTCAGATACACTATATAATCCTTTATCTGTCAT
>CANQMC010000025.1 GCA_947624855.1 uncultured Bacilli bacterium
TAATGTTTCAAATTTATATAGGGGCAAGATAAAACTAGTATTTTTAGTACTAGTTTTTTGGTTTTATAAAGATAAATCTATTAAAGTTGTTATAATCTTTTAGAGTTATTATATTGGCTTTTTTATAATATTTTTTAGTTAAGTTTATTATATCATTTTTTTGGGTTGCTCCTATTTCAAAAATAATTGAACCATTTTTGTTTAAGATGTTTGTTGATATATTTAAAATACGATCATAAAATTCTAAGCCATTATTATTGGCATATAAAGCTATTTTTGGTTCATATTTTGTTTCAGGAGATGTATATTCTTCTTTTGTTAAATATGGGGGATTAGAGATAATACAATCATATTTTTCTTTAGGTATTTCTTTTAAAATATCTATTTTGAAAAAGTTTATATTTGTATTATTATCTTTAGCATTTAATTTAGCTAATTCTAAAGCTTTATTACTTATATCACAAGCATCTATATTTAGGTTTGTATGTTTTTTTAAAGAGATAGCTATACAGCCACTTCCAGTACAAATATCTATTAAAGTTTTATAATTTTTATCTTGTAAATATTTTAAAGTTTTATCTACTAATAATTCAGTTTCAAATCTTGGTATTAATACATTTTCATTTACTTTTATTTTAGTATGATAAAAATCTACATAACCAATTAAATATTGAATAGGATAATTGTTTTTTAATTTAGATAAAGGTATATCTATATTAGGGTATAATTCTTGTAATAATTTCCAATCAGTAGATGTTATATTTTTGGGTTTCATATTATTTCTTTTTCACCAGCTAATTTTAATCTTAAATCTTCTGTTTGTAAAGCTTCTATAATTGGTTCTAAATCACCATCCATTACTTTATCTAAACTCATAATAGAAAAGTTAATTCGATGGTCTGTTACTCTATTTTGAGGATAATTATAAGTTCTTATTTTTTCGCTTCTATCACCAGTTCCTATTTTATTTTTACGAGTTGCTCCTAATTCTTGTTCTTCTTTGTTGCGAATTTCATCAGTTATTTTTATTTTTAGTAAATTCATAGCGCGTTCACGGTTCATTAATTGACTACGTTCTGTTTGACAAGTTACTACTATACCTGTTGGAATATGAGTAAGTCTGACAGCGGAATTAGCAGTATTAACTGATTGACCACCAGCTCCACTTGAGTGATAAACATCCATTTTTATATCACTTTCTTTGATGTCAATATTAGCAGTTTCAATTTCCGGCATAACTAATACAGTGGCAGTTGATGTATGAACTCTACCTTGGGTTTCTGTTACAGGTACTCTTTGAACTCGATGAGAACCACTTTCATATTTAAGTTTTTTATAAACATCTTCGCCTTTAATTATTATTTCAACTTGGGAAAAGCCCCCACTTGTTCCTTCTAAAGAGTTTATTTCTTCTATTTTCCAATTATTTTTTTCAGCATAATAAGTATACATTCGATATAAATCACCAGCGAAAATATTTGCTTCATCGCCACCGGCCGCTCCTCTAATTTCCATGATAACATTTTTGCCATCATTTTCATCTTTAGGAACTAATAATATTTCTAATTCGTGAGTTAATTTTTCAAGTTTTTCCTTATTTTCTTCATATTCTAAAGTTGCTAAATCTTTTAATTCTTCATCTTTTAATAAAGCTTTGGCATCTTCCATTTTAGTATGGGTAGCTTTATATTCTTCATAAACTTTTACTGTTTCTTCTAAATCACGAGCTTCTTTTGATAAAGTTTTTAATTTATTATAATCACTTATTATTTCTGGATTAGTTAAATCATTTTGTAATTCATGATATTTTTTTTCTATTGCGTCTAATCTCTCAAACATAAATATTCTCCTTCTTTAAATATTATATCAAATATGGGAAAAAAAGCAAACATTTAATTAACTGTTTGCTTCTTCTTCATCAACATCGATTACACAAAAATCTTCTAAATCATCATCTGGTAAATCATCATCATTATCGGTATCATAGAAAATATCTTCATCATCTTCAATATCTTCATCTTCAATGATATTATCATCATCATTTTCAAGTTCGTCTAAAATTGCATCGTCTTCTTCGTCATCATCTATTATAACTTTAGGATTGTGTAATTCTTTTAGATCCCATGATCCATCTTCTAGCATGATAAATCTTTTATCAGTAGTTAATAATTCAAAGAAATCACCAATTTTATCTTCGTATTCTTTTTCATTTAATTGGAGAGCATCACATACTTTTTGAAAAAGAACATTTATTTTCATTTTTTCTTTTTCTTCATTTAATATTAAGTAAGCAATATCATCATAATTCATGGTTTCTAGTTCTTCTTTACTAATATTATTTAATTTCATATTTTTTTCTCCTTTTTATAGTATTTAAAACATTATATGTATTACGTATAAAAACGTGTATAAGTTTTAACTAGGTAATTGTAATATTATTTTAGCTATTTGTCAATCTAAAATTACATTTTTTCAGGAATATTTATACCTAATATGTCTAATAGGTAACAATTATTGTCATAAATTGTTTTAGTTAGGGCTAACCATGATGTTTTTTTAAGTTCATTTTCTTCAGTTAAAATTTTATTTTCAGCATAGAAATTGTTATATAAACTTGTTATTTTATATAAATATTCACATATTTCATTTAATGAATAATTTTCAAAACTTCTTTTTATTACTCTTTTTAAATCTAACATGGCTAATATGATTTTTCTTTCGGTTTCAGTAGAAATAGTTTGATATTTATATTCATTAGTATTAGCTTTATTTAAAAGTGATTTCATGCGAATAGTTGAATATAATAAATATGTTCCTGTTTTACCATTTAAATCAGTAAATTTATCAATATCAAAGTTATAATCGGTTCCTCTAAAGGGAAGTAAATCAGCATATTTTATAGCAGCTATAGCAATAGTTCTAGCAATAGAATTACGATTTTCAGTAACATTTTCGCTTAATCTTTTTAAACATTCTTCGGTTACCATATCAAGTAAATTAGCAAGGGGCATTACACCTCCATCTCGAGTTTTAAAAGGTTTACCATCTTTACCATTCATGGTACCAAAACCATTAAATATTAATTTAGTAGTATCTTTAGTTATGCCAGTTTTAGTACTTGCACGAAATACTTGATTAAAATGTAAGCTTTGACGTTTATCTGTCATATACCATATTTCATCAGGATTATATTTTTTAGTTCTTTCCCATAAAGCTGCTAGATCTGTTGCTTCATAAGAAACTGCACCGTTACTTTTAATAACAATTAATGGAGGCATTTCTAGATTATCATCTTCAAGTTTTACTGGTATAACTTTAGCTCCTTCACTTTCAATAATATAATTATTATTATATAAATAATCTAACATTTCATTCATATAAAGAAAGTTATCTGATTCACCTTCCCATAAATCAAAGGATACATTTAAATCTTGATATAATTTTTTAACTTCATTTACACTTACTTCAACAATTTTTTGCCATAGTGAATAATAACCGGGATGTTTATTTTGTAAATCTAAGTTTATTTTTCGAGCTTCTTCCATAATATCAGGGTTTTCTTTAGCTTTAGTAGTGGCGATAGGGTATAGTTCTAATAAATCTTCATTAGTAATATTAAAATCTACAGGTTCATTGTTATAATTTTCTTTGAAATAAGCTAAATTAGGATATCTAGTTTTAATTTCAAGGATAACCATACCCATAGGACGTCCCCAGTCACCTAAATGAACATCTGATATTGTTTTATAACCTATAGCTTTACATAATCTTTTTAAAGCTTCACCAATGTTAGCACTTCGAAGGTGACCTACATGTAAAACTTTAGCTACATTTGGTCCTCCATAATCAAGAAAAATTGTTTTATTAACATCTTCTTTATAATTGATAGTTATATTATTATTTGATTCATTTATAAAATTAATTAAAAAATCATCACTAAAAGTTAAATTAATAAATCCAGGTCCAGCGACTGAAGCATTTTTAATTTCAGGATATTCTTTTATTTTTATTAATAATTTATTAGCAAGTTCAATTGGATTTAAATTATTTTTTTTAGCAAGAGGCATTATACCATTATATTGATAATCGCCAAGCTCTGGTCTATTTGAGGGATTTATAATTACTTCATCTGTTTGATAACCTAATTGTTCTAAACTATTTTTAATTTTTGTTTCTAATTCTAATATTTTATATTTCATTATTATCACTTCCTATATCTATTATTATTTTTAAAGGGTTTTCTTGAGATTCTAATTTATATTCTAAACTAATATTATTATTTTCAATATTATAATTTAAATACTCTAGAGGAATGTTTAAACTTTGGTTTAATTCTTTTAAGGTTAAAGTACATTCATTATCAGTTATTTTTAGGAGACTATCACCATTTTCTTTGTTAAAACTAAAATGAATTAAGTTTATTTTTATATTATCATTTTCAGTGTTATATTCCATATAATCTTCTGTTATAAATGCAGTTGTAGTATTTTTTGATAATAAATTATTATTTTCATAAATACTTATATTAATATTTTTATACATAGTAATTCCTCTTTTACATGTAAATTATACTAAATAATTAGTTTAAAGTATATGTTTTTTATGTTTTTTTAACTAATAATTATTTAAAAATTTAACATATTAATAAAGGGTGAAGTCTAGTGAAGGCATTAAGATTTTTTTTTAAATCAATAATATTTTTATTTATTGCTTTTATTATAGTTATAATTGGTTTATATACTTATGCTTTTTTAAGTCCTAAATTAGAACTTAAAACGGCAGGACAATTTTATATATATGATGGATCTGATGAATTATTATATCAGGGTTCTAGTACTAGTAAATGGGTTGATTTAGAAGATATTAATTATAATTTGATTAATGCTGTAATTAGTATTGAAGATAAAAATTTTTATGATCATCATGGTTTTGATTATTTAAGGATTGCTAAAGCAATGTATTTAAATATTAAAAATAAAAAAATTACTCAAGGAGCTTCTACCATATCTCAACAATATGTAAAAAATATTTATTTAGATTTTGATTCTACTTGGGAACGTAAAATAGAAGAAGCTTTTTTAACATTAGAGTTAGAAGTACATTATACAAAAGATGAAATTTTAGAAGGATATTTAAATACAATTAATTATGGTCAAGGTAATTATGGAATTGCTAATGCTAGTTTATATTATTTTAATAAAAAACCTATTGATTTAACTTTAGAAGAAGCATTGATTTTGGCAGGTATTCCTAATAGTCCAGCTAATTATAATCCAGTTGCTAATTATGATTTAGCTACTAAAAGAGCGAAAATGGTAGCGAAAAGTATGCTTAAAAATGGTTATATAAAGGAAGATGAATATAATAATTTATTTAAAGATAAAATAGAAATTTATGGTAAATCAACAGAAGAAAATTTAGATATGTTAATGTATTATCAAGATGCAGTGATTGAAGAGTTAAAAAATATTAATACTATTCCTGATGCTTTAATTCAAAATGGAGGGATAAAAATTTATACTTATTTAGATAAAAATGCTCAAGAAATGTTAGAAAAAAATGTTTTAAAATATTTAAAAAATAGTGAATTACAATCAGCAAGTATAATAATCGATCCTAAAACTGGAGGAATTATAGCTTTATCTGGGGGTGTTAATTATGCTAAAAGTGAATTTAATCGTGCGACTAATGCTAAAAGACAAGTTGGATCAGCGATGAAACCATTTTTATATTATGGAGCATTAGAAGAAGGAATGACTTCAGCTTCAACTTTTAATAGTCAATTTACTTCTTTTACTTTAAGTAATGGTAATGTTTATTCTCCTAAAAATTATGGTTCAATGTATGCTAATAAAGCTATTACAATGGCAGAAGCTATTGCAGTTTCTGATAATGTGTATGCGGTTAAAACTAATATATTTTTAGGTCCAGAAAAATTGTTAGAGGTAGCTAAAAGGGTGGGAATTGAAGCTCCGCTTGAGGCAGTTCCTTCTCTTGCCTTAGGTACTAGTGAAATGTCAATTTGGGATTTAGCTCAAGGTTATACAACATTTGCTACAGGAGGTTATAACAGAGATATTTCTTTAATAAGAAAAGTAGAAGATAGTGAAGGAAATATTTTATACGAGAAAAAAGATAAATCTGATTTAGTTTTAAATGTAAATTATACTTATATTTTAAATGAATTATTAACTAGTACTTCAAATACGCAGTTTACTGATTATACAAGGCCTACTGCTTTAGCTGTAGCTAGTAAATTATCCCGAAAATATGCGATTAAAACGGGTACAACAGCAAGTGATTTTTGGACTGTTGGTTATAATCCAGATATTGTAATGGCTACTTGGGTTGGATATGATGATAATAAAGATGTTAATGCTAATGATTCTTATATAACTAAAAATATATGGGCTGATACAGTTGAAGATATTTTAAAAGATAAAGAAGAAAGTTGGTATGAGACTCCCCCAAATGTTATAGGAGTTTTGCTTGATGCAGTATCTGGAAAGCCGACATCTAATTCTAAAAAGGCAACTTTATTTTATTTTGTTAAAGGCACTGAAAATGCTGTTTATGATACAGAATATGTTTTTAAAGAAAAAGAAGATTAATGTTAGTAATTATTTAGTTATTAACAATAATCTTCTTTATATTATTAAAGATTTAGTTTCTTGCATTTCTTCGGGTAAAGTTATATCCATATAATCTAAGATAGTGGGTGCTACCATGGTTAAATCGCCGGATTTAGCAAGTTCAACATTATTATCTGTTATAATGAAAGGAACTTTGCTTAAAGTATGAGTAGTTACAGGATTATTAAATTCATCTAACATAATATCAGCATTACCATGATCAGCTAGTATTATCATTGTATAGAAATTATCTTTTGCTACTTCATATAATCTACCTAAACATACATCGACCATAGTAACTGCTTTCATCGTGGCTTCTAAATTGCCAGTGTGGCCTACCATATCGGGATTAGCAAAGTTTATAAAGATAAAATCTGTGTCTTTTTCCATACTGTTGATGGTTTTTTTAGTTACTTCGGCGGCACTCATTTCAGGTTCTAAATCATAAGTTTCCACTTTAGGAGATGGGATTAAGATTTTATCACATTTTTCAATTTTGCCATTGTACATACCATCAAAGAAATAAGTAACATGAGCATATTTTTCAGTTTCAGCGATTCGGGCTTGGGTAAGACCTAAACTACTTAAATATCTTCCTAAAGAATTAGTTACATTTATATCTTCTAAAAAATTAATGGTTTTAATATCACGATCAATTGGAAAGAAAGTATAAACTTCTAAATCTTGATATTTATAAGTTGGAAATTCATTAAAATCATTGTTAGTAAAAGATCTTAATATTTGTTTAGCTCGATCTGTTCGGAAATTCATCCATAAAATTATATCGCCATCTTTAATTGTATTTTCAGGGTTTATAATAACAGGATATAAATATTCATCTGTTACATTTTTTTTATATAATGATAAAATACCTTCAGTTGCTGTTTTAGCACTTATACCTATACCTTTTGTTAATAAATCATAATATACTTTGGTTCGATTGTAATTGGTGTCACGATCCATGGCATAGAATCTTCCACATAAACTAGTAATATCAGCATTTTTATTATCGGCTATTTTTTCTTCTAAACTTTTAATAAAGTTTACGCCGGCATTTACTTTAGTATCTCGTCCATCGGTAATTAAATGAAAATGAATATTTTGAGCATTATCTTTTAATAAATCATACATGCTTAAGAAATGATTCATATCAGAATGAACTTTGCCATCACTAAATAAACCAATAATATGGACATTTTTGTTATGAGTTTTTTCAATGAATTCATTAAATTTAATATTATCATTGTTGATATTTTTTAAAAATTCATTGATTCGGGATATATGTTGAAGTATTTTACGACCTGCCCCAATAGTCATGTGGCCTACTTCACTGTTACCAAATTCACCATGGTTTAAACCTACATATTCTTCGGAGGCATAAAGGGTTGTGTGAGGATATAAATCCCAAAGTTTATCAAAGTTTTTAGTATCTGCCATTTTTATAGCATTACCATATTCTTCTTCTCGATAACCAAAACCGTCTAGAACTACTGTTAATATTTTTCGCATTATCTCACCTTTTCTATATAGAATAATACCATATTTTTTTAAAAATAACAAATCTTTTAATAAAAAAAGAATGACTAAGCATTCTAAATGTGTAATAATTTATTATCATAACGTAAGCGATCTGCAATGGTTGCGATAAATTCAGCATTGGTTGGTTTAGCTCGATCATAAGCTACACTGTTGCCAAATATTTCTTCCATTAAATCATAATCGCCACGACTCCAACTAACTTCGATTGCATGTCTAATTGCTCTTTCAACTCGTGAGGCAGTTGTTGAAAATCGCATAGCAATTTCAGGATATATTTCTTTAGTAATGCCTCCATATATTTCACTGTTTTGATAAAATAAAAATACGCTTTCTCGAATATAAGAATAACCTTTAATATGACTTGGTATTCCAAGTTGATGCAATAACTTACTTATTGCTATATGAATTTGTCTTTCTTGTTCAGTTAATTCAGTTCTTTTAGTTAAAGTATTATCGCCTAGTTCTAATATTCTAGTTTCTAAAGCTAACATACTAAATGGTTTTAGCATATAATAATTTACGTTATATAAATTAGTCATTTTAATTGTATAATCTTTTTTATAACTTGTTAAAACGATGATTTTTTTCTTGATGTTTTGGTCTTTCATTTTAGCAAGGATAGTTAATCCATCTATTTCTGGTAAAATTAAATCTAACAGTAGGATATCAAATTCGTTACGATTATTTAAAATATAATCTAAAGCTTGTTTACCACTGTTGATTGTTTTTACTACTTTGATTACTGCGTGACTGCTAAATTGTTTTTCAATTTTAGTAGTGATATTTTGATTATTATCTACTACTAAAACTCTTGTAATGTTTTCCATTTCTTTCTCCTTTATTTAGTTACATATTTACTACACGCATAAGTATTATAACATAGAATGTTATGATAAGCTAGTAAATCTTTTGTCTTGTTGTGTAAAGTGGTGTCGAGTATTGTCGAAAAATGATATTTTAGTTATATTAATCTAAATTTTTGATAATATTTTTAAGTTTTTTAATGTCTAAAGAAGACGAACCTACGATAAAACCATCAACATTTTGAATGTTTTTAAGTTTAAAAATATTTTTGGAATTTATATTTCCGCCAAAAACTACTTTAATATTTTGATAATAATAGTCGTTTATTAGTTTTTTTAAAAAATTAATGGTTGTCGTAATTTTAGAAATATCTAATTTTTGATTACTACCAATTAAATATGTTGGTTCATAAGCAATTATAATATTTTTAAATTTTTCACTTGGAACATTATTTAAAACACGAGCTAATTGTTTTTCTAAAGTTTGATATTCAGTATTATTTATTAAATCTTCTAAATTTTCACCAATACAATAAATAACTTTTAAATTATTTTTAAGAGCATAGTTTATTTTATTTAAAATAGTTAAATCATCTTCATGGTAATATTTACGTCGTTCATAATGACCTATTATAGCATATTTTACTTTTAAACTTTTTAAGGCTTCAATAGAAGTATCACCAGTTAATTTTAAATCATTATTTAAAGATATATCTTGGGTACATAAAGATATATTTGTATCTTTAAAAATAGATAAATAAATATTACTTGGGGCTAATATAAAATTGATATTTTTAAATTCTATTGTTTTTAAAGCATGACAATAAGTTTCCATTTCATGAAATTTTTTATGGGCTTTTAAATTACAAATCAAGTACTTCAATGTTATCTTCCTCACTTATTGCGGCAATTCCAGGAAGGTTAGTGCCCGCTATATATTCTAAAGCTGCTCCACCACCACTAGAGATATTTTTAAAATTATCAGTAAAACCTAAGGCATTTATAGCACTTATAGTATCACCGCCACCGATAATAACTTCAGCAGGACTATTTTTAAGAGCATTAAATATTTCTATAGTGCCATTTCGAAATTCTTTTTCTTCATATATACCTACAGTACCATTTATAAAAATTGTTTTGCTTTCATTAATAATGGTTGAATATTTTTTAATGGTTTTTGAACCAATATCTTTAATAATATCATCAGGTTCTATTTTATTTATAGCTTTAATCATAGGCATTTCATTATAAGTGCTTTCTATAACAGCATCTAAAGGTAGAGCAAATTTAGTTTTATACGTTAACATTAATTGTTTTAAATCTGCAATTATATCGTTATTGCTTGTTTTAAGAGATTTACCAACATCTAAACCTAAGGCACTTAAAAAGGAATTAGCAATGCCTCCACTTACTAATAAATGATCACATTTAGGTAAAAGATTAGTTATAATTTTAAGTTTATCATCTACTTTGGCTCCTCCCATAATTACAGTGAAAGGTTTTTCGGGATCTTTAATAGTTTTATCTAACATATTAATTTCTTTAGCTACTAAGAAACCCATACAGTTAGGTAAAAATTTAGGGATTCCAACAACTGATGTATGAGCGCGGTGAGCACTAGCAAAAGCATCAAATACAAATATTTCACCAAGTGATGCTAATTTTTTAGCAACATCTAAATTAAGAGTACTTTCTTTTTGCTCTGGAACATCTAAGTAACGAGTGTTTTCTAATAAAAGAATTTCACCCGGTTGTAAATTATTAGCTAAATTTTGAGTTTCTTCTGATAAAATATCAGGTGCAAATTTTATTTCTTTATTTAATAATTTTTCTAAAGAATTTTTAACAGGCATTAAGGTATTTAAAGCTTTATCTTCTTCAGTTTTTATACGACCTAAATGACTTAATATTATTATTTTACAATTTTCTTTAATTAAATAGTTAATTGTTTCGAGACTTTTTATAATTTTAGTTTCATCGATAACATTACCATTTTTTATTGGTACATTAAAATCACAACGAACAATAACTTTTTTATTTTTGACATACATGTTTGATAATAATTGCTTCATAAAAAATCCCTTCTTTATTCTAATAGTATTATATCTTAAAAAGGGAGGTTTTTACAAGAGGTTTTTAAAATTTCTTGTTAATACTTGAATAAATATTTTTATTTGACACTTCATATAATTAGTTATAGGAGGATTTCATGAATAGACTATTAATTTTAGTAATTATTATTTTAATACCCGTAACAATTGTTACTGATAAAAAAGAAACAACTACGGTGGGATATGAAGTAACTCTTGAAAAGAAAAACATGGAATTGGAAATTGAAGATTCTTTAAAAGAAGAAGTTAAACCAACTGATACTCAAGAATTAAATCAAGTATTAGTTAGTAATAATAAAGATAAAAGTGATGCTTATTATATTCCTTTAGAAGAATATGTTATTGGGGTTGTTGCAGGAGAGATGCCAGCATCATTTGAAATGGAAGCCTTAAAAGCTCAAGCAGTGGCCGCTCGGACATATGCTTTATATAAACAAAAAAATATTGATGGCTATGTGCTTAGTACGACAATTAATGATCAAGTATATTTAAGTAAAGAGCAAATGCAACAAAAATGGGGTAAAGATTTTGATCATTATTATGAACGGGTAAAAGAGGCAGTTTTAAATACAGCAGGAGAAGTAGTTACTTATAATGATAAATTAATTATTGCTTATTATTTTGCTATATCAAATGGTTATACTGAAAATGCTTTAAATGTTTTTAATGAAAATAAAGAATATTTAGTAAGCGTGGATAGTAAATGGGATAAGAATTATAAATCTTATGTATCAACTAGAACTATGGATAAAAATACTTTTTGTGAAAGATTAGGAATTAATGGAAATACTATAAATATTTCAAATGTAATTAGAGGAGATAATAATTATGTGAGAAATATTACGATTAATAATAAAACATTTACTGGAAAAGAAATATTTAATAAATTAGGTTTAAAATCAACAGATTTTACAATAACGGTAAATGGAAATGATGTAATTATTAAAACTTTAGGTTTTGGTCATGGAGTAGGTATGAGTCAATATGGAGCTCAAGGAATGGCTAAAGAAGGAAAAACTTATAAAGATATTTTAACTTATTATTATCAAAATACAGAAATTACAAATATTTAAAGTATAAAATTATAAAACTTGTCCACCTTAGTAGTAGAAAGGTGGAAAGTCATGAAGCAAAGAAAACTTCGAGGTTATGTATTACCTACAATATATGTTATTATTTTGATATTAATATTTGGCACGGTTAGTTTAGTAACTACTTTAATGAAAAATGATCAAAATAATTTATATTCGGTAGATGTTTTAGAAGATGATTCAGTTCCAGTTGTAGAAACAGAAGATAAAATAGTGGGTGTTATGAAACCTTATACAAATGAAAAGGTAACTATTTTAAAAGGTTTTTATGATGTAGAAGGAGATGAAAAATCTCAAGAAAATGCCCTTATTTATTTTAAAAATACTTATATGAAAAATACAGGTGTATTTTATACTTGTAATGAATCATTTGAAATTATTGCAGCTTTAGATGGAACAGTTTTAAATATTTATAAAGATGATATTTTAGGTAATGTAGTGGAAATAGAACATAATACAAATTTAAGAACTATTTATTATAGCTTGGATAAAATTAATGTTAAAGTTGGTGATGTTTTACTTCAAGGTGATGTTATAGGAACAAGTGGCCTCAATAATATGACTGATAATAAATATAATTTACTTTTTGAAGTTTATTACAATGGAGCTTTAATTAATCCTTTAGAGTTTTATAAAATGGATGCTTCTACTTTAAATTAAGCATATAAACCTATCTTTTAAATATAATTTAAGGGGTGGGTTTTTGTTTGAAAGAGAAAATTATGAATGAAGCAAGTTATTTAATTAACACAAATAAAACGATTAGAGAAGCCGCTATAGATTTAAAAATATCTAAATCAGTACTCCATAGACATATGAATATTAATTTAAAAAAATTAGATTATAATACTTATTTGAAGGTTAAAAATATTTTTTTGGAACATAATAAAATTAGACATTTAAAAGGAGGACTTGCTACTAAAGCTAAGTATCAAAAAGTTAGGTGATTTAATTGAAGGATATAACACTTTTTATAGTAGATGATGTACTAAATATTATTTATAATAATAAAAATATTAAAACTAAAATGAAAGATGCTTTAAGTAAAGGTTTTATTTTAGATAAAACTAAATTTATGGAAGAATTTTTAAAAGTACTTAAAAAAGAAAAAATAAAAGGTAAACTTTTTGGTAATAATATTTGTGTTATTAAAAATTCTTATATGCCTGTAAGTGAATTATTTATGTGGGAAAATATGCTTTTAGAGATGGGCTTTTTAAAAGTTATTTTTAAAGATATAAAAGAATATTTTAAAGAAAAAGAAGCAACTTATATTGAAATTAATGATACTTATATGGTTGTAAATTTAGATAAAGGAATTTATATTGATTTAGATTATTTTAAAGATATTCCTAAAGTTATAAAGTGTTTAAATGATAATTTTAAACAATATATATATTTATTTGGTTATAATAAATTAATTCCTAAAATTAAACTTTTAAATACTAAAATTTTTTATTTTGAAGATTATAATGATTTTATAGTAAATATTTTACTTAAAGTAAACAAAAAATAAGTGTGACTACAC